>CAUZJA010000177.1:0-5929 GCA_963579925.1 Dehalococcoidia bacterium
GCAGACCTGCGCCGTGACACGGTGATCGCCGTTGAAGAGATGGGCATCCCGGTCCAGCACAGCCACCACGAAGTGTCTGAAGGTCAGCACGAGATCGATCTGCGCCACACAAACGCACTGACGATGGCAGACTCCGTCATCACGTTCAAAGTTGCGGCCAAAGAAGTTGCAGCCTCCAACGGTGTCCGCGCAACGTTCATGCCACGGCCAAGTGAGGATTTGCACGGTAGTGGCATGCACTCTCATCTTTCGCTGTTCAATGGTGAGACTAATGCGTTCTACGATGCCGATGACCCCAAACACCTTTCAGTCATCGGCAAGCAATTTCTCGCGGGTCTCCTGCGACATGGGCCAGAGATCACAGTAGTGACGAATCAATGGGTCAATTCTTACAAGAGATTGGTCCCCGGTTACGAGGCTCCTGTCTACTCCGCGTGGACGGACAGCGCATGGGGTGACCTGGTTCGCGTTCCTGCCGTCAGGCCGGGGCGCGAAGACTCAGTTCGTATCGAGTACAGAGCACCAGATCCTGCTTGCAACCCATACCTGGCATTCAGCGCCATGCTGGCGGCCGGGCTTGAAGGTATTGAAAATGATTATGAACTGCCCGATCCAATTTCAGGCAGTCTCGATTCGCTGACTCCAGATGAGCTTGAAGCTCTGGGGGTTCAGAAGCTACCCGGCAATCTCTCCGAAGCGGTGAGGTTGGCTGAAGACAGCGATGTGCTGAGAAACGCTCTTGGCGATCGAGTTCACGAAAGCTTCTTACGAAACAAAAGAATTGAATGGCAGGAATACGAGAGGACAGTTACGGACTACGAGGTAAAAAGGTATCTGCGCGCCCTCTAACGGCATGCACTTCCTCCTCACCGTACTCATCTATGAAAGTCTCCGTCATTAAAGAGTCCGCGCAGCCCGCGTACGCGTCGCTGAAACCAATGAAGAAGTCTGGTCTCTACGACCCAGCATTCGAGCACGACGCTTGTGGTGTTGGTCTTGTGGCAAATATTCGCGGTGATCAATCTCACAAGATGGTTGATCAGGCTCTTGAGGTGCTGAACCATCTCACCCACCGGGGTGCTCGCGGCGCCGATCCCCACACCGGCGACGGTGCAGGAATCCTGATCCAGACACCGCACGAATTTTTCAAGGACGTGACGTCAGATCTCGGTATGAGGCTGCCTGAGCCAGGCAAGTACGGCGTGGCGATGGTATTTCTTCCTCAAGGTGCAAAGGCCCAGGCCGCATGTGAAGCAGAGATCGCAAAGGCTGTTTCAGCGCAGGGCATGGAACTCCTTGGCTGGAGAGATGTGCCGCAGCGGCCAGACACGATTGGGATTCTGGCGCAAAAAGTGAAGCCGACGATCCGTCAGGCCTTCATTGCTCCCACATCTGATATCGATTCAGACAAGCTTGAGCGAGAACTCTACGTTGCCCGGAAGGTCGTAGAGAACGCCGTTGAGGCGATGACCGATGCTCTTTCGGACGACGATCGCGACAACTTTTACATCTGTTCAATGTCGGCGCGCACCATTGTTTACAAAGGGCTGTTGATCTCTGAGCAGGTAGCTCCGTTCTTCCCGGATCTGGAAGATGAACGCCTCAAGACAGCGTTCGCGCTGGTTCACTCTCGCTACAGCACCAACACGCTTGGCGCATGGAAACTGGCTCACCCCTATCGCATGCTCTGCCATAACGGTGAAATCAACACGGTTCAGGGCAATAAGAATTGGATGCGGGCGCGCGAACAGCATTTCACCAGCGATTTGTTTGGCGATGACGTCCGCAAACTAGTCCCCGTCACCCGGCAAGATGAGAGCGACACCGCCTCATTTGATCAAGTGTTTGAACTGCTCGCACTGGGCGGACGCGAGATCGAGCACGTTGCGGCAATGATGATCCCGGAGCCCTGGTACGGGCACGAGACCATGTCCGAAGAAAAGAAGGCTTTCTACCAGTACCACTCAGCAGTGATGGAGCCGTGGGATGGCCCTGCCATGATGGCCTTCACAGACGGTCACAAGGTTGGTGCTGTACTGGATCGGAATGGATTCCGTCCAATGCGCTATCTGGTGACTAAGGATGATCTCCTGGTCATGGCATCTGAGACTGGAGTTCTGGACATCGCTCCAGAAGAGGTTGCATTCAAAGGCCGTTTACAGCCAGGAATGATTTTCCTTGTGGACTTTGAAGAGGGGCGCATCATTGATGATGCTGAAGTCAAGCATGGCCTCGCCTCGCGTGCCCCCTACGGTGACTGGATTAAAGAAAACGCCCGCTTCCTGGATGATATCCCTGAGCCGTCGTTCGTTCCGGGAGTGGACTCCGAGACTCTTGAAGAGCGCCAGAAGGCATTTGGATATTCACAGGAAGACCTCAAAATTCTTCTGGCACCTCTGGCAGACACGGGCCATGAGACATATGGCTCAATGGGCAGCGACACACCGCTCGCGGTGCTATCTGACCTGCCCCAGAATCTGTTCAACTACTTTAAGCAGCAGTTCGCCCAGGTCTCCAACCCGCCACTGGACAAAGACTTCGAAAAGATCGTCACTCAGATGTCGATGACTGTCGGTGCTGAGGGCAACCTCTTCGATGAGTCGCCACGCCATTGTCGGCAACTTGCCATGGAGCACCCGATCCTGACCAACGCTGAGATGGCCAAGATCAAGACCATCGATGAGCCGGGTTTCAAATCTGCCGTTGTCTCAACGCTGTGGAACGCAAACAAAGGAACCGACGGACTCCGGGAAGCGCTTGATCGCGTTCGATCCGAAGTAACCGATGCTATCGACAAGGGCCACCAAATTCTGATCCTCTCAGATAGAGGTGTCGACTCTGAAAGCGCTCCTATCCCATCGATTCTGGTCACTGGTGCAGTCCATCATCACCTGATTCGTGAAGGCATGCGCCAGAACGTTGGAATCGTCGTCGAATCCGGTGACCCGAGAGAAGTTCACCATTTCGCAGTTCTATTCGGCTACGGAGCCAACGCAGTAAATCCTTACCTGGCATTCGAAACGGCGTGGGATATGTGCCGGGTGGATCGGGAACTTGAGAACGATACTCCGACTGACTCCGTCGTTGAGAAAAACATCGTTGAGGGCCTTGAAAAAGGCGTCCTCAACGTGATGGCCAAGATGGGTGTCTCAACTCTGGCCAGCTACCACGGCGCTCAGGTGTTCGAAGGCCTCGGGCTATCCAAGAAGCTCGTTGACGAGTTTTTCACATGGACGCCCACCAAGATTGAGGGCATCGGCCTGGAAGAGATTGCTCAAGACTCTGTTGAGCGACTTGGGCGTGCCTACCCTGAGCAGACCGTGGCCGCAGAACTCCCGCTAGATGTTGCTGGCGTCTACCAGTGGCGCTCCAACGGTGAACATCACATGTACAACCCACTCACCGTTGCGCTGTTGCAGGATTCAGTAAACCGGAACGACGCGACGGTTTTCGCGCAGTACTCAAAGCTAGCGAATGATGAGACACGGCGTCTCACCACAATTCGTGGGCTTCTTGATTTCAAGGAAGATGAGTCGAAGGCGATCCCGCTGGGCGAAGTGGAACCCGCGAGCGAGATCGTCAAGCGGTTCGCAACCGGTGCCATATCACTCGGTTCGATCAGCCGCGAGGCGCACGAGACGCTGGCAATCGCCATGAACCGGATTGGTGCGCGAAGCAACACCGGTGAAGGCGGTGAAGACGCATCCCGATACGAACTCGACCCCAACAGCGACTCCCGGAGTAGTGCCATCAAACAGGTGGCGTCTGGCCGTTTCGGTGTCACGATCAACTACCTCGCCAACGCAACGGACCTTCAGATCAAGATGGCGCAGGGTTCCAAGCCTGGAGAGGGCGGACACCTGCCGGGCCAGAAGATCGATGAATACATCGGCGGCGTGCGACGCACGACACCGGGCGTGGACCTGATCTCCCCTCCCCCGCACCACGATATTTACTCAATTGAAGACCTTTCACAACTGATCCACGACCTGAAGAATGCCAACGACGAGGCTCGAATCCACGTTAAGTTGGTCTCCAAAGCTGGTGTCGGCACCATCGCGGCCGGAGTTGCCAAAGGAAAGGGCGACGTAGTCCTTATTTCCGGTGACTCCGGAGGCACAGGCTCATCGCCGCTAAGCTCCATCAAGCATGCAGGGCTCCCGTGGGAGCTTGGCCTTGCTGAGACGCAGCAGACGCTGGTGGCCAACGGTCTACGAAGTCGAATCGTTGTTCAGACAGATGGTCAGATAAAGACGGCGCAGGACGTTGCAATCGCCGCAGTGCTGGGCGCAGACGAATGGGGCATCGCAACCGGCGCGCTAATTGCGCTTGGCTGCATCATGCTGCGGAAATGTCACCTCAACACCTGTTCAGTGGGAATCGCCACACAGGACCCCGATCTCCGAGCAGAATTTCGTGG
The DNA here is from genome assembly GCA_963579925.1 of Dehalococcoidia bacterium. Classification (GTDB taxonomy): domain Bacteria; phylum Chloroflexota; class Dehalococcoidia; order Lucifugimonadales; family Lucifugimonadaceae; genus UBA1151. Next base: position 4,421 of record CAUZJA010000177.1, read on the forward strand.
TCGACCTGAAGCAGTAGTGAATTACTTCATGCTGCTTTCTGAAGACCTTCGGAACATCATGGCTGGTCTTGGAATCCGAACTGTTGATGATCTCATTGGCAGAACTGATCTTCTTGAACAGCGAACAGCGGTCGAACACTGGAAAGGCAAGGGCGTCGACCTGGCACCACTGCTTGTCCAACCTGATGTTGATAACGCTGAGCTCCACCAGAGTGAAGCACAGGATCACGAACTGGAGAAGGCGCTCGACAACGAGCTCATCAAAACGGCATCGAACGCTATCGAATCCGGCTCGCCGGTAACCGCATCATTTGAGATCGGAAACCACAACCGAACGGTTGGAGCGATGCTGAGCAACCGAATCGCCCGTAAGTACGGCGATGAAGGGTTGCCGGACGGAACTATTGAGTTCAATTTCACTGGTTCAGTTGGGCAGAGCTTCGGAGCATTCCTGGCGCCGGGCGTGACCTTCAACGTCAGCGGAGACGCCAACGACCACCTTGGCAAAGGTCTCTCAGGCGGCAAAATCAAAGTAGTGCCTCCTGCGGGAAGCACCTTTGTTGCTGAGGAGACGATCATCACCGGAAACGTTGCGCTCTACGGCGCCACGAGCGGTGAGATGTTCCTGCGCGGGGTGGCCGGAGAGCGATTCTGCGTCCGGAACTCCGGTGCAAACGCAGTTGCCGAAGGCGTTGGTGACCATGGTTGTGAATATATGACCGGCGGTATCACCGTCATCATTGGCAAGACGGGCAGGAACTTTGCTGCTGGAATGAGCGGAGGTGAAGCGTATGTCCTCGATGAGGACGGCGACTTCTACGTCCGCTGCAACCAGGAGCTAGTGGATCTGGACCCAGTGGAAGCTGGTTCCGAAGACGAGGAAAAGCTTATTCGGCTGATCAATGATCACCGCAACTACACCGGCAGCCCGGTGGCTGAAAACATAATCGCAAACTGGGACGATTTCCGAACCAAATTCGTGAAAGTTATGCCCCGGGACTACAAGAGAGTTTTGGAAGAGCGCAGATTGCAAGAAGAGACAGGCGACAGGGAGCTCGTACCGAATGGGTAAGGTCACGGGTTTCAAAGAAGAGGGAAGAGAACTCCCCTCAAGACGACCGGTTGAGGAGCGAGTCCACGACTGGAAAGAGGTTTACAACGAGTGGCCTGACAAGGACGCGCGTACGCAGGCTTCACGCTGCATGGATTGCGGTGTTCCGTTCTGCAACAACGGATGCCCACTTGGGAACCTGATTCCTGATTGGAACCATCTCGTCTACCGCGGCGAATGGGAACAAGCAATCGCTCAGCTTCACTCCACCAACAACTTCCCGGAGTTCACCGGCCGCATCTGCCCTGCCCCGTGCGAACCCGCTTGTACTCTCGCCATAAACCAGGACCCGATCACCATTGAGATGATCGAGAAGAAGATCAGTGATAAGGCCTGGGACAGCGGCTTCATCAAGCCGGAGCCTCCAACCGAGCGCACCGACAAGAAGGTTGCCGTTA
>CAUZJA010000178.1:0-5911 GCA_963579925.1 Dehalococcoidia bacterium
TTCCTACAGATAACCCCCGCAAAAACCCAAGAGGTAACAGATGGCCAAGGTTTCCGGCGCAGAGCTGATCGCACGAACTCTTAAAGAAGAGGACGTCGAAAATATTTTCTACATCATGGGTGGCCCCATCTATGAAATTGTGAACCACGCTGAGGACCTGGGCATCCGGGGTATCGACTTCCGGCATGAGCAGGCTGCGGCGATGGCGGCGCACGGATATGCGAGGGTTAGCGGAAAGCCGGGCGTAACGACGGCGGCATCTGGGCCAGGGACGCTGAACCTGCTCACGGGGCAGTATGTGGCGTTCATCGACCGCGCTCCGATGGTGACGCTGGGTGGTGCTGGACCGATTGAAGATTACGGTCGTGATGCGTTCCAGGAACTCGATCAGGTCAGTATCTTTGAGAAGGTCAGCAAGGCGACGATGCGGCCGACGGAGCCGGGTCGATATCCGGAGCATATTTCGACGGCGTTCAGGCTGGCGACAGAGGGTCGACCGGGGCCGGTGTATGTGGACTGCGCTGAGGATGTTCTTTACGGCGAAGTGGAAGAGGAAGATGTAGTGCCCGGATCGCGCGCCAATAAGCGTGTGCGCCCCGGTGCAGACGCAGAAGGTATCGCTGAGGCGATCGAGATGCTGGCGGGGGCGTCGAACCCCGTAGTCATCGCTGGTGGAGGTGCGCACTGGTCGCAGGCTGGCGAGGATCTTCAGAATTTTGTTGAGGCGACGAACATCCCGTTCTTCACGACGCCGATGTCACGTGGCCTCATTCCAGAAGACCACGCGCTGTCGTTCCTGGCGGCTCGATCCACAGCGCTTCGGGAGGCCGATGCGATTCTGATCGTGGGCACCCGGATGAACTGGATCTACACGTTCGGTAAGCGCATGGGGCCGAATGCCAAGGTTATTCAGATTGATATCGAGTCTTCAGAGATCGGTCACAATCGTGACGTCGATCTTGGGCTGGTGGGTGATGCCCGCACGATCTTGCGTCAGCTTACGGCGGCCGTTAAGGCAGATGGCCGCTTGAGTTCCGATTCCAACGCAGCGTGGGTATCTACCCTGGACGAGGCGAATCGCGTTCGAGAAGAGCGCGCGCAGGAGATGCTGAACACGAGTCAGGTTCCGATTCACCCGCTGCGTCTGTGCAACGAGATCCGCAAGGTGATCGACCGCGACGCTATCGTGACGATCGATGGGAACGAGATTCTTCATTACGGTCGTCAGGCGATTCCGGTGTACTACCCGGGACATCGTCTTAACTCCGGTCCGAGTGGCTGCATGGGCGTTGGTTTGCCGTACGCAATCGGTGCCAAGATCGCCAAGCCCGATAAACAGGTGATCGCGCTGCATGGCGATGGGTCGCTGGGTATGAACGCGATGGACTTCGATACTGCTGTGCGCCACGATATCCCTATCGTGGTGGTGGTCTCTAACAATGAGGGTTGGACGGCGCGTGTTGAGGGCGTTCGCAAGCCGGGTCGTGAGCTTGGCTACACGCGATTCGATCTCATGGCTGAGGCGCTGGGTGGGCATGGCGAGAATGTTGAGCACCCGGACGAGATTCGACCGGCGCTTGAGCGGGCGATTGCATCAGGTAAGCCGGCGATTGTGAATGTACGGACGGACCCAACAGCAAGAGCGATCTCAAGGTTCGTAGGCTCCCGAATGGAGTAAGCATCTGCCATGCAGGCATTGAGCGCGGGCGCTGAAGGTGCCTGCCGCACGGGCATTGAGCGCGAGGCGCTGATTGGAGGTAAGGATTGTCGAATCCAACAGGTAATACGGACGACGTATTCGCCGATGCTCTGCGGCGTCTCGATACGGCTGCGGAGTATTCGTCCATTGACCCGGAGGCGCTGGCGCGTCTCAAAGTCCCAAAGGCTGTCCTGGAGGTTGGGATTCCAGTGAGGATGGACGATGGCTCACAGCAGGTATTCACGGGTTACCGGGTCCGATACGACGATACCCGCGGGCCTGCCAAAGGCGGTATTCGATACCACCCGTTGGTATCAGCCAGCGAGGTAAAAGCGTTGGCCATGTGGATGACGCTCAAGACGGCCGTGGTTGGCGTGCCGTTTGGCGGTGGTAAGGGCGGGGTGATCGTTGATCCGAAGTCTCTGTCGCATCTTGAGCTTGAACGCTTGAGTCGGGGCTATATGAGACAGATTGCACGGGCCGTGGGGCCAGACCTCGACGTGCCAGCGCCGGATGTTTACACAAACGCTATGGTGATGGGCTGGATGTATGACGAGTACTCCCGGATGACGGGTTCCCGCGAGCGAGCTGTTATCACGGGCAAGCCGATTTCACTGGGCGGAAGCCTGGGTCGTGAAGACGCTACGGGCCGGGGCGCTTACTACGTGATCAAGGAGATTGAGCGGCAGCGGGAGTGGGATCCGTCAAAGATCACGGTGGCGGTTCAGGGGTTTGGGAACGCTGGACAACATGTAGCTGAACTGCTGTTTCAGGATGGCTACAAGATTGTGGCGGTATCCGACTCACAGGGCGGAATCTTTAGGCCTGAGGGATTCGATATCCCCAGCATCAGAGAGGTCAAGAATAAGTCCCGACGATTGCAAGCCGTGTACTTTGAGGGCTCTGTCTGCGAATTCGTTGATGCGGATCAGATCACCAATGCGCAGTTGCTGGAGCTTGACGTAGATATTTTGATCCCAGCGGCACTTGAGAACCAGATCACCCTGGAGAATGCGTCACGCATCAAGGCATCGGTGCTCGTTGAAGTGGCTAATGGCCCGGTGGTCTCCCAGGCTGACGAAATTCTGCGGCAGAACGGGGTGTTCGTGGTGCCGGATATTCTGGCCAACGCAGGTGGTGTGACTGTGAGCTATTTCGAGTGGGTGCAGAACCGCGCTGGCTTCTACTGGACTGAGCAGGTAGTTCACGAACGGTTATACGAGATCATGAACCGCGAGTACCAGGTGATTCACGAGCGAATGAGTGGGCACGATACGGATATGCGAACGGCTGCATATGGTGTGGCGCTGGACAGGATTGGCGAGGCGATCGCGGCGACGGGAACGCAGAGTTATTTCAACGAGGATGAGAGCTAGGCATCTGCCATGCAGGCAATTAGCGCGAGGCGCTGAAGGCATCTGCCATGCGGGCATTGAGCGCAGGGCGCTGTGGGCAGAAGAGTTGCATGCCGCGGTTTTTGCGTATGGCGTGTAATTTGACTGAATGATCTGGCCGTGCCTGGATTCCGGATGTTTTCGCGGGCCGAAAATTCCGGAATGACGCAGCAGAGCTGGCAATTTGAAGCGCGGTGAATACCGTCAGCCTAGCTTGGGCATCTAAGGCAGTGGACATCTGGAATTTAGGGGAATTGCATGAACGCTGCTGAATTATTTGTTGAGTATCTTGTTGCTGAGGGTGTGACGCGCATTTTTGGGGTGCCGGGTGAGGAGAATGCTGCGTTTGTGCTGACGTTAGATGATTCGCCGATTGAGCTTGTTCTGACTCGGCATGAGCAGGGTGCGGCGTTTATGGCGTAGGTTCATGGTCGGCTGACGGGAGAGCCGGGGGTTTGCCTGGCTACGCTGGGACCGGGTGCTACGAATCTTGTGACGGGCGTGGCGGATGCCAATATGGACCGTGCGCCGCTGATTGCTATTACCGGGTAGGCGGATAGTCATCGGCAGCACAAGGAGAGCCACCAGTACATGGATGTGGTGTCTATGTTTGAGCCGGTGACGAAGTGGGCGACTCCGATACGGAATCCCGAGGACATCCCTGAGGTGGTTTCGAAGGCGTTCAAGCTGGCTGTGGCGGAGAAGCCGGGGGCGTGCCACATCGAGTTGCCAGAAGATATCGCTTCTATGCCCGTCGACTCGAAGCCGTTCGAATCACAGCGGCCTGTGCAGGCGGTGCCGGCAGACGAAATGATTGCCCTTGCGTGGGCGCGCATTCTTGAGGCCAAGCGGCCGGTGATTCTGGCCGGGAATGGCTGTGTGCGACGGCATACGAGCGTCGAACTGCGCCGGCTTGCGGAGTCGACTGGCATTGGCGTGATCAACACGTTTATGGCGAAGGGTGCGGTGGACCGTCGGTCTAATAGCAGCCTGTTCACGATTGGGTTGCAGGCGCGCGACTATCCGTCGCTGGCGATTGAAGATGCCGATCTTGTGATCGTAATTGGCTACGACATTGTTGAGTATCCGCCGAAGCTGTGGAATCCTAATAAGGATAAGCGAATCATTCATTTCGATTCGCTGGTCACCGAGGTGGATGAGTACTACCGCACGGAAGTTGAAGTCGTTGGTGATCTTGCGAACGCGCTGTCTCGGCTCAACTCGCTCTCTGAGGCGGATCCGTTCCATAAGGAGCACACGGGGCAGCTTGCGCTTCGGGAGACGATGCTGAAGGACTTTGCGGAGCATTCAGCCGATGTTGACTAGAGTCCGATTAGGCCGCAGAAGGTGTTGAGGGATGTGCGTGAGGCGCTGGGGTCGGAGGATATTTTGCTTTCGGATGTGGGCTCACACAAGATGTGGATCGCTCGCCACTACCAGTGCGATGAGCCGAATACATGCCTGATTCCGGATGGGTTTGCGGCGATGGGCTTCTCGTTGCCGGGCGCGATTTCGGCCAGCATTGTGCATCCAGACCGGAAGGTGCTGGCGATTGCGGGTGACGGCGGATTTCTTATGAACGTGCAGGAGATGGAGACGGCTGTCCGGATTGGCGCTGATATCAATGTGATGGTGTGGGTGGACGGTGGTTACGGGCTGATTGAGTGGAAGCAGCAGACGCAGTTCGGGCGACACATTGATCTTGTGTTTGGGAATCCGGTGTTCAGCGATCTGGCGCGAGCGTTTAGTTGGCACTATGTGAAGGCGGAGACGTCGTCGGACGTGCGTCCATCGCTGGATGAGGCGCTGGCGCATCGTGGCCCGAGCTTGATTGAGGTGCCGATTGATTACCGGGAGAACCCGCTGCTGACGCAGCGGTTAGGAAACATCGGGCGGCCGATTTAAGGCCGGGTTATCTCGGTTCCACCACAGACGATCTGACGTGCTGTTGGTTCTTCCAGACGCAGCGATAAAGTTACTTAAGTACCATGTTTATCTCATGTTTATCTGTCGTAGTGGTCTTATAATTTCTCTGCGTAGCTTATCCAGCGTGGTCAATAAAATCCCTTGTCGCAGACGGTAACCATCTCGTAACTAATCATCCGGCTTCAGTACATGAATATAAATACACATGCGCTCGAGTTATTACGCCACTATTACGGCATTTTCAGGACAAAATTTCAGGTGAAAATACAATCGGAATTATGGCTTGTGCTGGTCACTGCCCTGTCAGTGGTGGTAATCGCCTGATCTAGCAGTGATGACCCTGCGACGGCTACCGTTGCAGCCAGCACGGCGCTGCCTGGCACCAGTACCGCGCAGGCTGTCGCTGCGACCGCGACAGTGCAGCCTGGTGTGGGCGGCACCGTCCCTCAGGCCATTGCTCTTGGTTTGACCGTGAACTCACCGCGAGACAGGGATCAAGTGTCATCCACGGCGGTGATAGTTGCGGGCACGGTCCGGCAAGATGCAACAGTGGCTGTGAACGGCTTGTCTGTTGTGCCAAACAGCTCCGGAGAGTGGTCTACGGAAGTAGAACTTTCTCCAGATGTGAACCTGTTGGAAATCTTTGCGTTCGGCCTTGATGGTCAGGAAGAATTCCAGTCATTGGTGGTGTTTTCAGTATCTGCTGCTGCTGGTTCCCTGACGGTTGGATCCCCGGCAGATGGAGCGGTTGTTTCGAGTGCAACGATCGAGGTTGCTGGGTCGGCTTCCCCTGATTCAGTGGTGTCTGTGGATGGGATTCTTGCCGAAGTTGACTCCAATGGAGTGTGGCGGGCATCTATCGCTCTGGTGGTAGGAGCAAACCTGATTGAGG
>CAUZJA010000179.1:0-5796 GCA_963579925.1 Dehalococcoidia bacterium
TGTCGAAGCTTGTTCAGGATCTTCTCAGGACTGTGACCTTTTCTTGGCATTTCTGCCTCCCTTCATGAGAGCCCAGTTTCCAACTTTCAACTGGACTCGTTTGAGGGGGGCAGGTCAGAAGTACCACGCTGAATCTGGTTGGAATTCTGTGTGAAGATTGAAGCGGGCATGCCAGACGCAAAATCGGGTAAGAAACTTAGCGCTAGTTTCAAAACTTAGTTAGAGTTGCATTGATTTATTTGACGTCCGTGGCAGTTACTACTTATTCGAGCTCAGAAGGTGAGTAAATGACAGATTTGCGATTTGGTGCGTTTCTTGCACCCCACCATCCGATTGCCGAGAACCCTGTGCTGCAGTTTCAGGGCGATCTGGCGTTTGTGGAGCAGCTTGAGCAGCTTGGGTATGACGAGTTCTGGTGCGGTGAGCATCACTCGACTGGCTGGGAGATGATCGCATCGCCTGAGTTGTTTCTGGCTGCGGCGGCTGAGCGGACGCATCGGATCATGCTGGGGACGGGCGTGGTGTCGCTGCCTTATCACCACCCCTTCATGGTGGCGCAGCGGATTGTCCAGTTGGACCATCAATCGCGGGGTCGTGTGATCTTTGGTTCTGGGCCAGGTGCGCTTCCTTCTGATGCGCACGTGATGGGTATCGACCCGATGCAGCTGCGAGATCGGCAGGATGAGGCGATGGGCGTGATTCGTCGATTGTTCAAGGGTGAGGAGCGGTTCAGTTACGAGTCTGAGTGGTTCAAGCTGAATGATGCGAAGTTGCAGTTGCTGCCGTTGCAGAAAGATATCGAGTTCGCCGTTGCGTCAATTGTGAGCCCTTCCGGAATGACACTGGCGGGTAAGCATGAGGCTGGCGTGATATCGGTGGGGTCGATCTCCGCGGCGGGGATCAGGGCGCTGCCGACGCAGTGGGGTTTTGCTGAGGACTCGGCAAAGAAGCACGGCAATACGGTCGATCGCAAGAACTGGCGAATTCTCCTTAGCTGGCATATTGCTGAGACGCGAGAAAAGGCACGCGAGGAGGCCCGAGATGGCCTGCAACGCCACAACAACGAGTACACGGTTGGCACGCTGGCGGGTGGTGAGGGCGTGATCTACAAGACACCTGATGAGGCGGTGGATGGCGTTGCGTTTGGTGATGTGAGCACTGCCGTGATTGGTACGCCGGATGATTTGGTGGCACGGATTAGGCAGATGCTGGAGCTTACTGGCGGTTTCGGTACGGTGATTGGTTTCGTGCACGATTGGGCGAACCGAGAGAATACATCACGGAGTTGGGACATGGTTGCTCGCTATGTGATTCCTGAAGTGAACGGCATGCTGGATCAGTATCGGGAGTCAAACAGGTTCGTGATTGAGGATCGATCGGCCTGGTTGCGGGCGGGTGATGCTGTTGCTGCGAAGATTCGTGAGAATGAAGCGGCGCTTGCGGCGGCGGAGTTGGATGAGGCGGAAGGCCGTCCGGTTCTGAGGAGCGGTAAGGCCATAACCCCCGGAGTAGCAGGCTCCGAGTAACCCAATTGCATTGGATGCACATGCGCCAAGGGCGCGTAAGGCAACTGCGTTGCATGCACTGGCGGCAAGGCCGCGGGAGCATGGGGCGTTGATTGGTGGATGCGCCTTGGGAGTTTGATCGCTGCTCGGCAACTGGATGCAGCGAAACGTCGAGGCGGCGGCGAGTTGCTACTTGATCTTGCCGCGGCCTGGGTTGGGCATGGTTTTTTCTATGTGGTTGTTGCGCATCCAGACTAGTTTGTCGTGGAGGTTTGTGACGCTGACTATGGTGACGACGCGGAGTGGACAGCGTTTGGGGAGAGGTCTTCAGGCCCTTGGATTCGGGTCTGCGCTTCGTAGACGTATGAGCCGCTGCGGTGTTCGGTGCAACTGAGTTCTTTGGAATCTGCCTCTTCGCCGGTGCCGCCGCTGATGATTTCTAACGGTAGATTGGCGTTGGTGAAGCGATCGATGGTCTCCTGAACGGCGGCCTTGCCTGAGAGCAGGCTTGGGTAGATCATGAGGCCGCGGAGTTCGAGGCCGTCGATATGTTGCACCTACTGGGCCAGTTCCTCAGCCGCGGCGGGAGATTGCACGCCGGTTCGGCCGCCGCCTGAGTCCAACTCGATGAGAACGCCGATTGTGACGCCGTCGAGGCTCGCTTGCTCTGAGATACCGGATGCGACGGCGAGTGAGTCGACGGACCTTGTGGCGGCCGACGATATTTTGGCAGACGATCCCTTTTGACCCAGTAGCGACCTGCATTTTCGCGATCTCACTGGACTTGTGGCTTTTTGTGTGGCCGCGCAGGATGATTCCGACGTTGCGGCAGTGGTCTGCCATGTTCTGGATGTTCTTCTCCAGGACGTCCATATCGATTACGACAGAGGGGGTATCGAGGTCATATATGTGCAACTAAGTCCTTAACGTTGGCGTTGTCCTGTGGGTCTTGAGCCTAGACTTCGGGTCTGACGGTTCTGGTTTCTGATGGTCTTGAAGAGATCATGATTGCTCCGCGCCATTCAGCGACTTTTTCTGGTGAGTAGGCCAGTTCTTCTGTGTAGTCGTGGTGCTTGATCGCGTGTTACTGCATGGCTGAGATTAGTTCAGTCAACGAGCCGCCGGAAACTGATTCACCTTAGGTGAACCCCATTTGCTGTCAGTTGAGGCTCATGAGTGATGGCATGGGCTGGCACCTTTGGGTGTTTTGGATGTCTGGGGATGTCTGGTGCTGTGCAGATCGGGATTTGAGTGGGTGGATTGTAACTGGTGTAGGAGGGGTTTACGCGACTTCGGTATGTTGGGCGTCAGATGTATGCAGACGTATGCGGGGTGGAGGGTTGATGAGGCCCCCCTCACCATAACCCTCTCCTAGAGGTAGAGGGTTATGGTGCTGCACGCGCTGAAGTTTGTGTTGGATAATGGCGGTTATGCAAGAAGACATGACATCATCACCCGTTCGAGAGCAGTCTAATGAGGCGAAGGCGGGGTATTCACGCACTAAGCGGCGGCTGATGTTTGTTGAGATTGCAATTAGCTTGGTTGCACCGATTGTGTTTATTGCGGTGGGTGGATCGACTGCGCTGCGGGATTTTGCGTTGGATGTCAGTTCGAATGACCCGGTGGCGATTCTTGTTTACTCGGTGATTCTGATTGCTGGATTTACGTTTTTGACGATGCCGTTTGATTTCTACTCCGGGCATGTTGTGGAGCACCGGTTCGGGTTATCGAGGGCGAGTCTGGGGTCGTGGTTATCGGATTTCGGGAAGTCGCTGGGGTTGTCGCTTGTCCTTGGGGTGGCTGCGATTGAGGCGATTTACGGGCTGATTGCGTTGAGTGAGTCGTACTGGTGGCTGATTTCGGCGGGTGTGTTTATTGCGTTCTTTGTGGTGATGGCGCAGTTGGCTCCGGTGTTGATCATGCCGCTGTTTTTCAAGTTTGAGCCTGCGGGTGAGGGCGAGCTGCGGGATCGGTTACTGGCGCTTGCTGATCGGTACAACACGCGGGTGAAGGGCGTGTATATCTGGAAGCTGGGCGAAAAGACGAGCAAGTCGAACGCGGCGCTTATGGGATTTGGGCCGACGCGTCGGGTTGTTGTGGCGGACACGATGATCGAGGCGAATACGCCGGACGAGATTGAGGTGGTGCTGGCGCATGAGCTTGGGCATCACGTGAATCGCGATATTCCTCGGATGATTGCGGTGCAGGGGGTTGTGATGGTGGTGGGGTTCGCCGTGATCCACGTGGTGCTGAGTGCGCTGAGTGATTCGTTCGGTTTGCGCGGGTTGGATGATTTTGCGAACTTGCCGTTGCTGGTGCTGATCGCGATGGTTGGATCGTTGCTAATTTTGCCTGCGATCAATGGGTACAGTCGCGGTCGGGAACATGCGGCGGATGTGTTTGCGCTGGAGGCGACGGGGCGGCCGGAGGATTTTATTTCTGCGATGCGGTCGCTGGGTGAGCAGAATTTGGCGGAGGAAGATCCGAACGCGATTATGGAGTTCGTGTTTCATTCGCACCCGTCGCTGGGGCGGCGGATCCGGTTTGCCGAGCGATGGGTACAGCGTAGCTGATACTGCACCTGCCGTGCGGGCATTGAGCGCAAGGTGCTGAAGAGGTCGGCGCGTATTGGGATCTGGTAGTGGCGGGTCTGTGACCCGCTTCTTGCTGGGTTAGCGGGTATGTGAGGATGCGGGACAGAGTGGCGAAGAGCGGGTCTTAGACCCGCCGTTACCGTGGAATGGGTGACGAGTGGAGTGGTTTATTCGCTCACGATTCCGGGTGCATTTTTCAGGGCGGACTCGGCTCCGTCCACCATTGTCTGCATTATCTCTTCGACGGTTAGGATGCCTGCCACCATGCCCGTACTTTGACCGGCTCCTACCATGAGTTCGTGGAGGTGGCCTGATTTCGCCGCTGCGCCCATTTGCGCTCTGAGGCGGTCTGCGTCGGCTACTGCGTCGGATCTGCGGTCGTTCCATTCGTCTATGAAGTCGGTTCGTAGGGAGCGGACTATTGTGCCGTAGCCGAGGGTACCGGGGGCTATGTCGTTGAGGGAGTCGAATTTGATGACGTCTTCAGAGTTTGCTTCGACGAGCATTTGTTTCCATTCGGGATGTATGGGTGATTCGGCGGACGCTAGAAATCTTGTGCCTATGTTGACGCCTGAGGCGCCGAGGACGAGTGCGGCGGCGAGACCGCGGCCATCGGAGATGCCGCCGGATGCGACGACGGGGAGTGGATGGACGGCGTCTACCACCTGAGGCACTAGAGGCATCGTGGCAACTTCTGAGCCGTAGCCGCCGGACTCTCCGCCCTGGGCGATGATGACGTCGACGCCGTGTTCTGCCGCTTCAGCGGCCTGTCCTACGGTGATCACCTGGTGCATGACGATGCTCCCCGCGTCGTGCGCGCGATCGACCAGATCAGCAGGGGCGGCTAGTGCGAGTGATATGACGGCGGGCTTGCTGGCGAGCGTGATTTTGAATAATTCCTCGTCCAGGTTTGCCACGACATGATTCACTGCGAATGGTTTGTCAGTGAGCTCGTGGATCTTCTCGATTTCACTGCGGACGCTGTCAGCCGGGCGCTTCCAGCAGCCGAGGGAGCCGAGGACGCCGGCATTTGAGACCGCGGCGATGAGATCGGCCGAAGTGAACACGCTCATGCCTGCTTGAATAATGGGGACGTCTATATTCAGCAGATCGGTCAGCGGTATCGTCAGCATTCGATTTTCCTTTGGGTATCGATTGCGGTTGCGATTGATCAGGCGTGGGCGATGGTGTGGCGCGCCCTCACTGTGCATCCGGGGAGATGGGTAACACTTTAGACCGGGCACATAGGTAACACATTCACTGGTGTTTTTACTGTTTTCATCGTGCTCTCGTCTAGCAATCCGATCTGCAATGGTCCGAAGTATATGGCCCAGGTACGCTCAGATATCTGCTGGAACCCAACGGGTTCTCCCACCAGAGCCTGACTCAGGAAGATTTTGTGGCCCTTCCACTTGATCTCTCCGTTGGTACGAACGCGTCTGGTGGCTACTCCACTTGCGTACTCCGGCTCCTCAACTCGCTCAGGATAACTTCGATTTGATGGGCGATAGAAACTGGCGGGTGGATTCTGACCGAGAGCTTCGTGTGGACGGACCTCGTTGTACTCCTCGATGAACTCATCGAAGCTCTTCTGTTGGGTACGTAGCGAACTCCGTGGTGGCGATGCGGTGGCCTCTTTTAAGGTACGGTGCATGCGCTCATGTCGACCGTTCTCTTCCGGGTGACCTGGCCTTATC
>CAUZJA010000180.1:0-5768 GCA_963579925.1 Dehalococcoidia bacterium
GCGGCGGGTCTAAGACCCGCCCTTCGCGTTCGTCGGTCCACGCACGGCATGATTGGCGACTAGGGGAGCGGGTCTTAGACCCGCCGCTACCGTAGGCATGTGATGTGCCTTGATATCCGTCTTCGCACACGTTTACATGCCCGGTTTCTATTTTCATGGGAATGACGGATCAGGCGTGCCTCGCGCCTATTGGACCTCTTAGGGCGTGTCCATATCCTTGAGATAGCGGGCAGGCATGCCCACACGATGGGGCGGTCAATCACATGCCGCGGAATATCTCATCCAGAGGTTACCCATAGCCCAGCAATGTCCAGAACGGAGTTCCGCGCTAGGCTGAGGACATATGTTTGCGGAAATTGCGGTAGACGTTCCGGGGAGTAGCCGGAGCACGTTCAGCTATGCGATTCCGGACGGTATGGACGTCCGGGAAGGCCACGCTGTGTGGGTTCCGTTTGGGCCGCGCGTGCGTCGAGGAATCGTCTTCGCGCTCAGCGATGTGAGCCAGGTCGAAACCGTACGGCCAATCGCTCGACTGCTTAACGAGACGCCCCTGCTAGCCAGGCATCAGATCAAATTGGCTATGTGGGTAGCTGAGTACTACCGCTCGAACCTCTTCACGGCAGCATCTCCAATGCTGCCTCCCGGATTTGCCGACACGCTGCGGACGTACGTTGCGATTGGAGCGAACGCCGATGTCGCCGGATTGAGCACACGCCACGCCAGGGCGATAGAACTAGTTTCAGATGCCGACCGACTGCGAAAGACGTCACTGGCCAGAAAGTTCGGCAGGGGCGGAGTTCGACTGGTGGAATCGTTGGTACGAAGCGGCCATCTGCTTGAGTCGACCGTGTGGGACAGGCCAAAAACTTCGGAGGCGACACAGAACTTCGTGACTTTGTCGATATCCCATCCCGAAGCATTGGAGTTGGGGGATACACAACGATCGAAGGTTCGGGGTGATCTGTTGCGGTTCATGCTGGAATCGGAGGATGGATTTCCCCGTCCAGAATTGACCGGTCGATTCGGACAGAGTGCCGTATCAGGGCTAATCAAGAGTGGCGTCCTAGCGCTGGAGAAGCGGCGTGTTGAGCGTGATCCGTTATCGCACTATCAGTTTCAACGATCGTTCCCTATGGACCCGACCGCGCCTCAGGCGGATGCTATCGAGCAGATCAACGCGTCTATCGACGATCATGTGCCTAACAAGCCGTTTCTGCTCTACGGAGTCACCGGCAGTGGGAAAACTGAGGTCTACCTGCAGGCGGCGCAAAGGGCGATAGAGAGCGGACGCGGCGTGATCGTGCTCGTCCCGGAAATAGCACTAACGCCACAGAACCTTGCTCGATTCGCCTCTCGTTTCCCGGGGCAAATAGCGCTTCTGCATTCCGGGCTTGCCGACGGCGAGCGTTTCGATCAGTGGTGGGGAGTGCACCGGGGGGACTACAAGATCGTGCTCGGTTCAAGAGGCGCAATCTTCGCTCCAGTGCAGGATCTAGGCCTGATCATCATCGATGAAGAGCATGAGTGGACCTACAAGCAGCATGATGCTTCGCCTCGATACGATTCACGCCGTGTAGCGGAGCGGCTCTCCGCACTGACGGGTAGCACAATCGTCGCAGGTAGCGCGACTCCGGATGTTGGCGATTACCGGCGAGTGGAGCGCGGAGATTGGCGGTTGCTGAAGTTGCCGGACCGGGTTGTTGGTTCGCCGGAGAGCCTTCCGCCACTGGTCCGAGTGGTTGATATGCGGCAGGAGTTGCGGGATGGCCACGTCGGCATGTTCAGTAGCGCGCTTCTGCAACATATGGATCGGGTCTTTGATGGTGAAGGGCGCGTGATCCTATTTCTTAACCGGCGGGGCAGCGCTTCACACGTCCAGTGTAGGAACTGCGGATACTCGCGTCAGTGCAGCCGGTGTGAGTCCAACATGACCTACCACCGCGCCGACAACGGCGTCCCTACGGCACTGATCTGCCACTACTGTAGTCGTCGCATCCGCTACACCAACGCCTGTCCGGTGTGTCATGAGCACCGTATGGCACCCAGCGGGACCGGCACGCAGGCGGTGGTTGATGAGGTTGACCGCCTCTATCCGAACGCCGGCACTATTCGATGGGATCGCGACGTCGCTCGTACGGCGCGGGCGCACGAGGAGATTCTCTCGACGTTCCTTCACGGCAATGAGCGCGTGCTGGTGGGGACTCAAATGGTTGCTAAGGGATTGGATATTCCTTCAGTGGAGCTCGTAGGAGTAATCTCCGCTGACACCGCGCTCTCAATTCCGGATTTTCGATCCGGGGAAAGAGCGTTCCAGATTCTGACCCAGGTTGCGGGCAGGGCAGGGCGGGGCCAGAGTCGCGGCGACGTCATCATGCAGACGTTCCAGCCGGATCACTACGCTGTGCAAGCCGCGGTGGAGCAGGACTTCGACGCGTTCTACCGGACTGAGATCGAACTACGGCGCTCTCACGCCAATCCGCCGTTCACCTCTATTGTCCGATTGGGTATCAGCGATCCAAGTGCCGATGCCGCGAAGGCCGAAGCTTTTGAGTTCGCTGAGCTGCTGGCCCGTACTGCCACCGCATCTGGCCTGGAATCTGTTCAGATACTCGGCCCATCACCGTCGTTTCCAATCAGGGTGCGTGGCGTACACCGCTGGCACATCCTCTTAAAGGGAAGTTCACCTGTTGATCTTTTGGACGAGGTGCAACTGCCGCATGGTTGGACCGTGGACGTAGATCCGGTTTCGGTGGCGTGAAGAGCATCACAAAGCCGCGTCGATATAATTGAGACACATAGCCCATTGCGGAGTATTGAAGAGTGGGTCTTAGACCGGCCGCTACCGTTATGGAAGGTAGGGGGAGGTTTGAAACCTCGCCTTCTCGATCCACACAATTCCCGGAGACCTGTTCACCTGTGGCCATTTTGCCTGTTCGCGTTCTGCCCGACCCGATACTAAGAAAAGAAGCGAGGCCCGTTGACGTAATCGACGGGGCCATTCGCAAGCTTTCCGCCGACATGATCGAATCTATGCAGGCAGGCCACGGCGTTGGATTGGCCGCTCCTCAAGTGGGAATACTGCGTCGTGTGGTGACGTTGCAGATGCCGGGCGAAGAGCCGTTCGCTCTCATCAACCCGGTGATCACGCAAAGTGAAGGTGAGCGCAGGGTGCCGGAAGGCTGCCTCAGCGTGCCAGGCTGGACAGGGATTGTTACAAGGGCCATGTCTGTTACTGCGGACTATCTAGACCTTGAGGGCGTCGGGTACACCATTGAGTCAGCAACAGATCTGCTTGCTCAGGCCATAGAACATGAAGTGGACCACCTCAACGGAATTGTCTTCACAGACCATCTTCAGGCACACATCGACCTCTGGAAGGCAGATGAGGAGCCTGATCCGTACCATGACCACTCCGATATCGATTTCGAGCGTGAAGCCGCGAACGATGAAGTTGTCGCTGATGAGGATCGGTTGCAGGTCGCGCCAGAGGGTTCTGAATTACCAGAGGGTTCTGAATTAAGGGAAGAGTACTCAGACCAAGACTTTGAAGAAGACGAAGAAACGCCGGAGCCAATCATTTACGCCGACCTTCCCATCTATCAGCAGGTAGATCTGGATCAGATGGACATGGAGATTTGGCGGCTGAGATCACAGCTTCCCGAACTGGAATCGAGCTAATTCGCCACGCCGATGGATACCTTTGTCAGCAAAGCTCTGAGCGCAGTTATCGAGGGGGGCATTGACGGCTATGTCGTAGGCGGCGCCGTCCGTGACTCGTTGCTGGGTCGTGTATCGGACGATCTGGACATAGCGGTTTCCGGTGATTCATCCTCAGCGGCGGAAGTCGTGGCGAATGCGACCGGTGGACATATGATTACGCTCGATTCCGTTCGTGGCCACTATCGCATCATCAGGCCATTTGAGTTGGAACCGGGACCAGGCTGGATTGATATTGCTCTCATGCATGGAAGCATTCACGAAGACCTGTCGTTGCGTGACTTCACTATCAACGCAATGGCTGTGGCTTTGTTGGACTGGAACGATGAGCTGGATGACGCTCATCTGATTGACCCGATGGGCGGTAGCGATGACCTGATACAACATTCGCTTAAAGCATCGTCGCTGGATGTGCTGGCGGCTGACCCCGTCCGGTGCGTTCGTGCTGCCCGATTTGCCGGGCAATTTGGTCTCAACGTTGAGCATGACACGCTGGAAATGATCAAGGGTGTGGCTCACCTAGTGTCCGCGGCCAGCCCGGAACGCGTGCGGGATGAGTTGTACGGCGTGTTCGCTGCCAGAGACGCATATGCGGGCGTCCGAGTGCTCAACGAGACGGGTGTCTTGAGTGCCATCATCCCTGAGCTGGATCAGGCGAAGGGCGTTGCTCAGCCACCGAATCATCACTACTGGGATGTGTTTGAACACTCCATGCACACCGTGGAGAACATGGGGCTCATACTTGGCGATGTGGCGGACCTGCCGGAAGACCACCCACTCAGGGAAATTCCTCGTGGTACCAATTTCCCTGAATATTTTTATGAAGAAGTGGGAGATGGGCAGTCACGGGCAACGCTGTTGAAGTTGACCTCTCTCCTGCACGACATTGGAAAGCCAGACACCAAAACGATCACCGAAGAAGGCAAGACGCAGTTTCTTGGGCATGGCGAACTTGGATCAGAGATTGTGACGGAGATTCTGACCCGCCTTAGGTGCAGCAACATCGTGATTCGTCACGTGAGTTCGATGATCTACTCTCATCTCAGGCCAGGTCAGATCAGCCAGGATAGAGCCGAACCAAGCCGCCGTGCCGTATACCGATATTGGCGAGATATGGGAAGTGTTGCAAGGGATACGGTGTACTTGAGTTTTGCTGATTATCTGGCGGCGCGAGGACCGCGAATATTGACGCCGGATTGGCAAGCATTTTGTGGCGTCGCGGATGGTATACTCAGTACAGCCTTCGAGGAGCCTCGCGATTCGAAGGCTTCTCTATTGCTTAACGGAAATCAAATCCAGCGTCAGTTCGGCCTGAAACCTGGGCCTGAGATAGGAAATCTGCTGAAGTTACTAGGTGAGGCAGAGGCCCTGGGACGCGTCGAGACTCAAGAAGAAGCTGTGAATATGCTGCGTGGCGAATTAGCACGCTATAAAAATGAACGCGGGTGTCGTCAGTGAGGCGCCAACTACGCGGTCTAATATTTTTGATCATCCTCCTTTCGGTTTCGATTGTGATCGTTGCGCTACCCAAAATTGATATCGATGTGATCGGTATTGATTTTGAGCGTGGCGATGATGAGAACCTGCTCGGACTATCGTTAGGACTGGACCTCCAGGGTGGTACCCACCTTGTGTATACCGCCCAGACAAAAGACGGTGAGGATCCTTCGATCGATGACATGGACGCTGTCCGTACGACGATTGAGTCTCGAATCAACCAGTTTGGTTTGAGCGAGCCAACTGTTCAGCTTCTTGGCACTCCGCCCGATCGCGTACTCATCCAGATTCCTGGACTAACCGGTGCCAGCATTAGCGCTGGATTCCAGGGCAATGCAGTGACCGCAGCAAATCTGGAAGCGTATTTCAGGAGCGACCTTGGTCACCCGGAAGCCACCGTTGCAGTGGTGACGGACGATGACGGCATAGAACTGCTAGTCGTCAGCATTGATCAACTTCAGGGTGACCGCATCGATGCTGAAGGCACGGTTCTTGAGGTTGCTGAATCAGAGCAGATTCGCACGAAGCTCGGTGACCAGTTCCCGGCGCAATTG
>CAUZJA010000181.1:0-5749 GCA_963579925.1 Dehalococcoidia bacterium
CCTCCCTTCACCGGCCCGGGATCACTCTCGGGTCGGTGATTGGGTGGGAGAACGGTGTGCCCGTTAGCTGGTTGAACTGCCTCCTGCATGAGTTATAGAAATAGATCCGATAACCCAGAGACGTTCGTCGACACCGTTTCGCGACAGATTCAGATCGGCAATGCGGACACGACATCAGCAGTTCCTCGTCTTGCTTCGGACGATGCTATCTTCACTGAAAACTGAGTTCTGACAGAACCAGTAAACTTACCTTTTGAAGCGCGTGCGGTCCCGATTGGCTGGTTTGCGGGACTGCAAGACCTATTTCGCGCCGTCCAGCCCTAGTCGTGAGGTGTGATCTTTCAGGTGCCGAAATTCACTGTTACCGGTGGTGCAGGGTTCATTGGCTCCAACATCGCGAAAGCGCTGATTGATCGTGGTGACCAGGTCACCGTGATCGACGATATCTCCAGTGGCTACAGCTCCAACCTGGAACAGATCCCAGACGCTGAATTCATAGAAGGTTCTGTTCTGGATGCAACTGCAGTTCAGAAGGCTGTCGCAGGCTCAGACACCGTGTTTCATCTGGCCGCGTCAGTAGGCAACAAGCGCTCCATCGACGACCCTATTTCTGACGCCTCAATCAATCTGCTGGGCACCATCACGGTGCTGGAAGCAGCACGAGCGGCGAACGTCCGCAAAATAGTAGTCAGCTCATCTGCAGGCATCTTCGGCGAACTCATGACGCTGCCAATCGATGAGTCTCACCAGCTAGAACCAGACTCACCCTACGGCGTAAGCAAACTCGCCGCAGAGAAGGTGGCTCTCGCCTATTCAAAGCTTTACGAAATAGAAGCCGTCGCACTGCGCTACTTCAACGTCTATGGCCCAAACCAGCGTTTTGATGCATACGGCAACGTCATCCCCATTTTCGTATTCAAATTACTGAACGGCGAGCCCATCAGTATCTTCGGCGATGGCGAACAGACCCGTGACTTCGTTTCAGTTCACGATGTGGTGCAGGCAAACCTGGCGGCGTCAAATTCGAGCGGAATCAGCGGTGCATTCAACATCGCCAGCGGCACACGAATCACTATCAACCGCCTCGTCGCCATGCTAGATGAGCTAATTCCGCTGGACTGCGTCATCGAATCCGGTGATCCGCGCCCGGGAGACGTCCGCGACAGCCTTGGCGACATCTCAAAAGCGCGTGACCTGTTGGGATTCAACCCTCGCGTGGCGCTGGAAGACGGCCTTGCTGACTACGTTGCATGGGCGCAGCAAGAGGTCAAACGCACTTGAGCAGGGTGCTGATTCTCGGCGGTTCTGGAATGCTTGGCCACAAGATGTTCCAGATCCTTGGCGCACGATTCCCGGAAACGTACGCCACCGTGAGGAGCGCCACATCAAGCGACCTGCTGAGATCAGTTGATCTGTACGACGAGGAACGTGTCATCGAGGGCGTTGACGTGCTCAACCAGGTCACACTATCGGAACTCATCGCCCAGACAGCCCCTAATGTCATCATCAACTGCGTCGGTATCGTCAAACAGCGTGAGCAGGCGAGCGATTCCATCGCATCGATAAAAACGAACGCCCTTCTCCCGCATCAACTCTCAGAAATGTGCCAGAAATCCGGTGCACGCCTCATCCACTTCAGCACAGATTGCGTGTTCGACGGAGTGAAAGGTGCCTACACGGATGAAGACGTCAGCAACGCCACTGACCTCTACGGCCGCTCCAAGTTTCTTGGGGAAACTGTCAGCGAGTCCAGCCTTACATTGCGCTCTTCAATCATAGGCAGAGAGTTATCAAGTTATTATTCTTTACTGGAATGGTTCCTCGCGCAGAATCACGGGCAGGTAAAAGGCTTCAAAAAAGCACTCTACGCTGGAATCACCACAAATCAGATGGCGAATCTGGTTGGCGATTTGATCGAATCGCATCCAAACTTGACAGGTATGTATCAGGTGTCTGGACCCTGGATATCAAAATATGACCTGCTCATGATCGTAAGAGACAAGTTCGGGCTAGAGATCGAAATCGAGCCAGACGACGAAGTGGCGATTGATCGAACGCTGGTTGGCGACAAGTTTGAGGCGGCAACGGGCATCAAGCAGCCAGGCTGGACTGAAATGATTGAAGAGCTCGTGGCAGACCCCACGCCATACAGGAGAGCGTAATCGTGAACGAAAAGGTACTTGAAGGGAAGCGCATCCTGGTGCCCGGTGGCACCGGCTCGCTGGGCAAAGTTCTGGTGCGACGCCTCTTGTCTGGAGAGATCGGCCTTCCAGAGTCGATCACGGTCTTTTCGCGTGATGAGGCCAAGCAGCACCAGATGCGTCTCGATTATCTCAACCAGGGCAACGCAACTGACGAGATTATTTTTGAGAACTTCAAGAAGAAGCTCAAGTTCAAGATTGGTGATGTCAAAGACTTCTCCAGCCTGAGTTCAGCGCTTCGCCAGGCAGACGTTGTGTTCAACGCAGCAGCGCTCAAACAGGTGCCAACGTGCGAATACTTCCCGTTTGAGGCCGTCCAGACCAACATCATTGGCGCTGAGAACATCGTCAACGCTATCCAGCAACTCGATCTGCCCGTAGAGACGGTGGTCGGGGTATCCACCGACAAAGCCTGCCTGCCCATCAACGTGATGGGAATGACCAAGGCACTACAAGAGCGAATCTTCATCCAGGCCAACATGCGGGCACCCGGCACACGCTTCGTTTGCGTGCGATATGGCAACGTCCTGGCCTCAAGAGGCTCCGTAATCCCGCTGTTCCACGAGCAGATCAACAGTGGCGGGCCCGTCACCATCACTGACAAGGAGATGACCCGCTTCCTGATCACGCTTGATCAGGCGGTCGATTGCGTGTTCGCAGCCGTTCGCACCGCGAAGCCCGGCGAAACATTCGTGCCACTGGCCGACGCCGCCAGAATGACTGATGTGGCTGCAGTCCTCATTGGCGACCGAGATGTTCAAACTGAAGATATCGGTATCCGGCCCGGTGAGAAGCTGCACGAGGCACTGGTCAGCGAAGAAGAATCCCACCGCACGGTGCGCCGAGGCGACTGGTACGCAATCCAGCCAATGCTGCCCGAGCTACTCACCGACGAGAAATCAGGTTCCGATCTGGACGGCGAGTTCAGCTCCGCGAACCACGTAATGTCACTTGAAGAAACGGAAGTCATGCTGGAGCGCAACAATCTGCTGCTCTCGCAGACTGGCGGCCTGGCGTCGGGGACAATCCGGTGAGGATCATGACGGTGCTGGGCACACGCCCGGAGATCATCAGACTCTCTCGAATAATCGAGGTTCTGGACGAATCCGGTGAGCACACACTGGTCCACACCGGCCAGAACTACGACCCACTGTTGAGCGATCTATTCTTCGACGAGTTGGGCGTACGCCACCCCGACGAGTACCTCGGCGTCAAATCTCACGAGTTTGGCGAGCAGTTGGGCCAGCTATTCGGCAAGATCGAAAAGCTGTTCAAGAAATACCGCCCTGAGAGGCTGGTCATCCTTGGCGACACAAACAGTGGTCTCGTAGCAATCATCGCAAAGCGTCTGGGCATCCAGGTCTTCCATCTGGAGGCCGGAAACCGCTGCTACGATGACCGTGTGCCAGAAGAGGTCAACCGGCGCATCATCGACCACTCAAGCACGGTGCTGATTCCGTACACGCACCGCAGCAAGGAAAATCTACTTGCTGAGGGCATCGCCCGCGAGCGAATCTTCGTTTCAGGCAACCCGATCAACGAGGTCCTGACGCACTACGCGCCAAATATTGATTCAAGCACCATTCTGGACACTCTCGGACTAAATAACTCCGACTACTTCCTTGTCACCGCCCATCGCTCAGAAAACGTCGATCAAGAGTCACGACTCCGAACGCTAATCGACGCGCTCGCCAACCTACAGCAGGTCTTCGGAAAACGAGTCGTCTGTTCCACACATCCACGCACCCGCTCAAGAATCGACGCGCTGGCAGACCCCGCTCAGACGAATGAGCTAGATCTGATCGAGCCACTCGGCCTGTTCGACTTCGTGCGCCTTGAGAAATCCGCCTTCTGCATCATCACTGACTCCGGCACGGTTCAGGAAGAGGCCTGCATCTTCGGCAAGCCAAATGTGACCATCCGTGAAGTGACCGAACGCCCGGAGACCATAGAAGCCGGCTCCAACATGCTCTCCGGTATCGAGCCTGCGTCAGTCGAAAATGCCGCCCGATTCGTCACCAGCCAGATCGGCACCTGGAAGCCACCCGAAGAGTACCTGGCAACCGGCGTATCCCAAATCGTCTCTCGAATCGTTCTTGGATACCGCCTTCTCGACCGCGCTGAGCAAGCGTGGGTCGACGATTCCGCCGCTCAGAGCTAACGAGCACGTCCAGTTGACTCACGCACTCATCCTGAGTCTGGACTTCCCGCCAGACAACGTCTCAACCGGCCATCTCATGGGCGATCTTGCCAGCGACATGGTTGAACGCGGCCACAAGGTCACAGTCATCACCACAAAGCCACACGCCCGCCGTGACGCATCAGCCGAGGCGAACCAGCCGCTACGTCGACTGTGGGGGCCATTCCTGAGCAAGAGTCAGTACGGCGAGGTGCCGGTTTACCACACGCTCATGTCTGGACGATCAACCAACATCGTCTCCCGGCTGATTCCGTGGCTCATGTTTCACCTCATCGCCTTCCTAGCAGGACTCCTGATCCCCCGTCGCGTTGACGTGATTCTCACGCCATCCCCGCTACTGTCACTTGGCATCGTGGCGTGGCTCATCGGACTCCGCCATCGCAGCCGGTTCGTCTACAACGTCCAGGATCTGCACCCCGACTCCGCCATAAGCATGGGCCGCATCAAGAATCCGGCGTTCCGGTGGGTGCTCTACCGCATGGAGTCGTTCGTCTACAGAACCGCTGGAATCATCACCGCCATCACACCGGGCATCAAAAAGCGCATCGAGGACAAGGGGATCGCTCCCGAAAAGGTCGTATATATCCCGAATTGGGTCGATACCGACCGCGAAGCACCCGTAGACAAGTCCAACGCGTTCTCAGTTGAACACGGCCTCGATTCCGACTTCGTGGTGAGTTACGCAGGCACGCTTGGCATGGCGCAGAGCTTCGATGAGTTCCTTGAGGCCGCACACATACTGAAGTCGCAATCGCACATCAAGTTCCTCATCGTTGGCGAGGGCACGCGCCGTGACAGCATCTTGCAAACCATTGAGCAGCAGGATCTAAGCAACGTGCTGCTACTGCCAAATCAGCCACAGCACCTGATGCCACAAATCTACGGCGCATCAGACATGTCCTTCGTCACACTGCTCCCAGCACTCGGAGACACAGCACTCCCGTCGAAGGTCTACCGAATCATGTCCACCGCCACTCTAGTGCTGGCTATCACTGAGTCAAACTCCGGACTATCCGATGTCATCCTCGAAGCAAAGTGCGGCGCAGTGGTCGAACCGGACTCAGGCGCCGAGATAGCAAGCGTCATCGAGAAGTTCGCAGCTGATCCTGAGATGGCGAAAGAAACAGGACTCGCAGGACGAGCATTTGCACAAGCCAACTACTCACGCACAGACCTCATTAGCCGCTATATCGAGCTATTCGACTCGCTAGCGTAGGGCCTCTAGCCGATCACTGGCAGCAAGATGTGCGAGGGTCGTGCCGCATCATGAAAGATTGTGTTGTGGGCCACAACGCCTTCGGTCTCTTCAGCGTTCACACCACCTGTGTTTAGGTTGCGGCCAAACTTT
>CAUZJA010000182.1:0-5688 GCA_963579925.1 Dehalococcoidia bacterium
TAGAGATGGGGCCGATGACTGTCATGTCTGATTCGAGCGGGTCACTGCTGTAAACAAGCACGTCAGGCCGCATCTCTACGCCGCGCTGATCGTAAGGCCCCCACGGAACCACCTCTGGTGAGCAGCAGTTGTTGCCGCCAACCGTCTGCACTGGGTACTCCGGGTTATAGGTGAAGTTGTCTGTGGACTCATCTTGAGGAGAAGCTACGGAGATAGTTCCATCGCCCAACAACCCGTTCGCCTCGCCACCGGAGTGGAGGTACCACTTCTGCCAATCAGTGCGAGGCAGTGGCCATTCGTGCTCTTCGCGCCATTCATTTACTCCCATGATGAAGAGCTTGATCGGCGGCTCTTCTGCGATTTTGGTGTCGTCGCCTTTTAGCCAGTAGTCAAACCACCTGAGCTCCTGACCATCTAGATCAACAAGAGAATTTGCACCAAAGTCCACATCGCCAGTTTTCTGCGACCCGGCGAGCCGGTGAGGCCATGGCCCTACGATCAGGCGGGACTGCTTTGACTCGAGAGAACCGCTATTAGTGCGCATCGCCACAAACTCGTCGAACACATCTTTGGCGTAGAGGTCATACCAGCCACCCATGATGTACGCAGGGGACATTATCTGGTCGTACTTATCGGTGATGTTGACTTCATCCCAGTACCCATCATCGGAAGGATGATTTAACCAGTCCTTCCAGAATGGCAGATCCCGGCCCGCAGAACCGTCAAGATCAATCACCGGCAGTGAACGGAAGGCATCCGTCCAATTGTGATAGTCGATGCTCTGCCCGGTGCGCCCGTTGGTGCGCATGCCCCACGTCATCATGACATTCAACTGGAACGCACCGCCGGGGTGCATCAGGCCGTCGTAATAATCGACGCACATCACCCGCGGCACCAGGCACTTCACAGCCGGGTGCGCCAACGGTGCACTCAACCACTGCGTAGCACCACCGTAGGACGCGCCAGTCATGCCAATATTGCCGTCGCACCAGGGCTGCTTCGACACCCACTCCTGTGTGTCATAACCGTCTTCAACTTCTTGATGAAAAGCATAGTAGACGCCGTCTGAGTCCCACCGACCTCGAACATCCTGGATGACGACAGCGTAGCCAGAATTCGCGAGCATGCGGCCGCGTTCGATCAGAATGTCTCCGTTGTTGCTGTACGGAGTGCGCATCAGCACCGTGGGCCATGGGCCACCAACTCCGGTTTCATCCAACTGCGGCAAATAGATATCTGCGGAGAGCTCAACACCGTCCCGCATGGGCACTTTGATGTCCAGTCTCATCTCAACCGAGTAGTGCTCAATCACTGTCTGTTCCTCTGCACAATTTGTTCAGTCGTCTTTTGCAAATGATGAAATTGGTCGCTCACTTCAACTCCCACGGCTTTGCTGCTCGACCGCCATCGGGGAGACCCAGTGGGAGTCGTACGTCTAGCAAGTAAGGGCGCCTTTCACGCTCCACAAGTTCCAGTCCGCGGCTAATTTCATCGCCAACTTTTGACTCATCAGTCACCGTCTTGCCTTCCACGCCAAAACCCTCAGCGATCTTCACCGGCTCAATGCCATCTAACACCAC
The DNA here is from genome assembly GCA_963579925.1 of Dehalococcoidia bacterium. GTDB lineage: Bacteria > Chloroflexota > Dehalococcoidia > Lucifugimonadales > Lucifugimonadaceae > UBA1151. The sequence continues at coordinate 1,581 of CAUZJA010000182.1, forward strand.
TCCGGCGTAGTCACCTGAAGAGTTCATAGTGCCGTCTGCGCGGCTGAACGCGCCGGCTACGATGCCGTATGCGCCGTTGTTTGCGATGACCCACAGCACAGGGATTTTGTGGTGGGCCGCCGTCCAGAGCGCTGAGTCCGCGTAGTACATGGAGCCATCGCCCACGAGGCCCACGACCGGCTGATCCGGCGCTGCGAGCTTGGCACCCATCACGGCACCCATTCCGTAGCCCTCTGATCCACTGGCGGGACGCAAGTATGTGTTTGCGCCGCCGCCTTCCTTGGGATTCACGGAGTCCAGCGGCGTGGCGAACTGTTCAGTGGTGATGATGCCACCGCCAACGCTCTCAAGCGAGCCGTCCAGGGCATCCAGCAGCGCCGCAGAGGTGACCCGGCCGGCTTCTGAGCGGCTGATCAGGCCACGGCGTGTGGCTCGCAGATCGTTCGCAGCAGTTCGGGCGATCTGGCGGCGTTCATCGTAGCGGGTCGGTTCGTATTCGCTCCGGACCATCTGCTCCAGCCGCTCAAGCGACCGGAACTCATCACCCAGGATCGCCAGATCAAGACCCGGCATATTTGTGAAGTGCTCAGAGTCTGAACCAATGGCGATGATCTGTTTGGCACCTGTGAAGCCATCGTAGTCAGATGCCGCACCGCTGCCACCGTGTCGTGATCCGATTGCGACGATCACATCGGGATTGAGGTGTGCGGCGGCATCGGCAAACCTGCCCAGGTTCTGCGGGTGGGCAGGGGAGATGCTACGGAGATCGCCAGGGGCCGACGCGATTGCCACGCCAAAGTGCTCTGCAATGGCGGTCGCCTTCTCCTGCGCTCCACTTTTCCAGACGCCGTCGCCAACGTAGATCATCGGGCATTCTGCAGAGTGAAGGGCTACAGCCACTTTCTCAAGATCAGAGTCAGCAGGATAGCCGCCGCGGGGCGTTTCGATGACGCCTTCTGAGAGATTTGTAGTGATCTGGCGATTGTCCAACAGGCGGTCGTACACGGCGATGTGAACAGGTCCAATGGGCGGTGTCATGGCCACGCGGATTGCGCGCTCAATTGCGGCGGGGAGACCTTCTGGCTCGATTACGGTCCAGTTGGCCTTGGTCATGGATTCCACAATTGATGTTGGCCCGGCGTTGTGGCTCAGGTCCAGCGAGATGCGATCACCAAATGATCCGGTGTCGCCAGCAAATGTGAGGATGACCACGGGCAGGCTGGCGGACCAGACGTTGATGAGCTGTCCCATGCACTGGGCAAGGCCAGCACCAAGGTGGACGACCATCACGGCGGGCTTACTGTCGACCTGTGTGTAGCCCCCGGCCATCGAGGTGACGATGCCTTCATGTAGAGCCAGAACACCCTGAATGCCTGAATGATTCTCCAGTGCATCGAAGAACGGAGCTTCCCGTGAGCCGGAGTTGTAGAAGACGTACTTGATGCCGGATGCGACAAGTTGCTCCAGAATTAGTTCAGACGGATTTCCGGTGATGGGACGGACGGACATTTGATTCTCGCTTCCACTGGACAAGTGTTGGTGGCGAGATGATAGCGCGATCGGGCGCTCCGGTGGGGCCGGAAAGGGCGTTTAACGCGCCAGTTGTGGGCTAATCCTGACTGCTGCTGGAGCCGTCCGGAGGCGGTGATTCGGCTGTGGGCAGACTATCCAGACGCGAGTGCGGTATTGGCCCTTGTTCAAGCTCCGCCTGGTGGGAGAGGAACTCTTCAGATGGGCCAGACCTGGCCCCCGGGAGCGTTACGGTGAAGGTTGAGCCTTTACCTGGCTGGCTCTTGATACCGATAAAACCCTGATGCAACTCTACGATCTTTTGGGTCACTATCAGACCAAGGCCGGTGCCCTCTACGCTTCTGGTTTCTTGGTTATCAGCCCGGAAGAAGGGCGTAAAAAGAAGCCGTTGGTCTCGTTTTGAGATACCGATGCCCTGGTCTCTTACTTCAATCAACATATCTTCACCGTTCACGCCAAGAACTAGAGTGATATCTGAATCAGCCGGGGAGTATTTAGAGGCGTTGCTCAGGAGGTTCGTGGCCACCTGGGCAATTCGATCGCGATCGCCGCTGAACCATAGTTCCTGGTCAGGCTTCTCAAAAATTAATCCCTGACGTTTCTCAATCATAATTGGCAGCATGCTCTGATGAATCTCATTCATGAGTTGGGAGATATCAAATTCGTCGGGCAGAATTTCAAATGTTCCGGCGTTAATCCGGGTCACATCAAAGAGATCGTCAATGATTATTCCCAGACGTTTCGCGTTTTTCTTGACCAGATCAAGTTGATGAATCTGCCTCTCATCAAGGTTGCCTTGGGTATTGCGACTCAACAGATCGGTGAACGCGCTTACGCTGGTTAGCGGCGTGCGTAACTCATGAGAGATGGTTGAGATGAAGTTAGCGCGTTCACGTTCAATCTCTTGTAGCTCACGGTTCTGTGCGTCCAATCGGATGCGCTCTTCACGTTCATCTGAGAGTTGAATGGTGGATGTAAGCATTCCCGCATTGGCGATTGCTCCCGCGATCTGTGCACCGATTGATCGCAGCGACTCCAGATCGCGTGACGTGTAGGTGTCGGGTTCCAAAGAACTGACAATCAGCATTGACAACACTTCCCCACTACTCACAATTGGAACAGAAAGAGCCGAGCGGAGCCCGAACTTTTTTATGTATGTGCCAAGGATTGAATCATCCTTTTGAGCGTCTTTAACCAGATTGCCATCACCAATGGGATCACCTCCCAAAATCGCACTGTCCAGCTGCGCGGTACTTCTTTGTATCATCCGATCCGATTCCGGTTACGAAATTGTACTGAAGAGTTCGAGCATCTCTATCGACTGTTCCGATCGCCAATCTGTCGAACGGCACCAACTCCGCGATTTTTTTGGACAGCGCGTCGTAGGTGTCTTCCAATCGTAGGGAGGAATTCGCAATGCGGCCTATTTCCGCAAGGATCAATCGCTCAGCAGCCTCAGATTGCGGGTCTTCATGGAGATTTGCGTTGGCCACTGCACCCGCAATTTGATCAGCGATCAGCATGCCGACTCGGGCTTCTCGTTCACCAAAGGAATCAGAAGTCTTAGAGCGGAATATCAGTGCGCCGATAACTTTGCTTTGCCAGTTGAGAGGCACAGCCATTGCCGCAATCAGTCCAGCATCGACGATGGCCTTTCAGCCGTCGTCGTCAGCGGCCATTTCATTAACCTCATCATGGGTCATAACAACTGGTAGACCAGTTTCAACGACCCTGTTGGTTCCAGAGATGGAATAGGGAAGCCGAGGGCCCATAGCTTCACCCCGGACAGGGACACCACTAACATATTGTGGAATCAGAACGCCCTCATCAACGCCGATAGTGGAGATGGAGAATCGGTCAAATTCGATCAATCGGCGCGCTTGTGTCTCGAACCGCTCATAGACTTCACTCATATCCAGCGATGCGGTGATGATACGACCAATCTCGGCAAGTGCCGTTCGTTCCAAAGCCTCACCTTGCGCCGCTCGGTAGAGGTCCATGTTTTCAAGCGCTGGGGCCAGTTGCACTGCGATCAGCCCCAGCAATTCATGATCCTTGGTTGAGTACGCATCGGGATGGTATGAGTTGAGGGCGATAACGCCTACTGAACCGGAAGCGGTGCGCAGAGGGGCGCGCATTGTAGTTTTTAGTCCCAGTAGCGTGAACTGATCTGACTTGGGCGTATCAAGAGCAGTTGGAATTGGACTGGTTAGATCGGATGCCCAATCGTTGAACCCCTTCATGTTGTTGCCAATGTGGAATACGGAGCCCACCGGCACCTCTGGGATCTCCAGGCCTCGCCCAAATACGAGCTTAAGATCCATGGTCTCTGGATTCAGAACCGATATGGAGAGGCGGTCAGAATTAAAGAATCCTGAGACGGCCTGATCCGTCAGACGAAACATCTCTTCTCTTGTGCTGGCTGATGACAATTCTCTTGCCAGCCGGGCAAACTCCGACTGCTCGTGGGCCTGGGTCTCCGCGTTTGCAATCAAATCCAGGTTGTCGACAATTGCGGCTACCTGTTCTGCGGCTCGATTTAACAGTTGGAAATCGTTCTGAGTGAACGGATTCGCCT
>CAUZJA010000183.1:0-5685 GCA_963579925.1 Dehalococcoidia bacterium
CATGATCGATTCCCAGGGACTCTAGCGCCGGCAGCACCGCTGCCGTTCCGTAGACGTAGTTGACCCCCCATCGGCCAAACCAGCATCCGTCTTCTTCCTGCTCTTCCCAGATGTATTTAATTGCATGCTCAACTTCCGGTGTATCCGTTGGGAAACGGAGCTTTGCAATCATTTCTACGATATGGGCAGTCACGTCAACGCTGGGAGGATCAATCGTTTCCCCAAAGTCGAAGAACGGCATCTTGGTCACAAGGGTGTTTGTGTTGTCCTTGTCGTAGGCGCCCCAGCCACCGTTTTTGCTCTGCATGGCCAGCAGCCAGTTCACGCCGCGCTTGATCGCATCATCTCTCCTGCCATCATCGGTGACGCCGGCAGCGCCAATAGCAAGGAGAACTTCTGCGGCGTCATCAGTATCGGGATAAGTCTCATTGTTGAACTCAAACGCCCAGCCACCCGGCTCCACGTCCCCGGCCTTTACCTGCCAGTCCCCCGGCGATTTGGCCTGTCGATCAAGCAGATAGTCAGCGGCTCGGACAATCGACGCATGATTTGGGTCGAGTCCGGAGTCGATCAGCGCGTTTATTGAGAGGCACGTATCCCACAGCGGTGACATAGATGCCTGCAATCGCCATGTGTCTTCTGATTCGATTCCATAGAGTTCGAATCCGCTCATGCCTTTTTTGATGACCTCATGTGAGTTGGAATACCCCAACTCGTTTAGGGCCATGAGACTGTAGACCCACGGTGGCTGAATCCCACCCCAACTGCCGTCTTGCTCCTGGCGATTCACAATCCACTTCTCTGCCATCCTCAACGCACGCCCACGGCCAGGGTTCCACGGCAGCAGGTTGGAGAGCCGGAGAATGCGGTCTCCTGTGTACATGAGGCGTTCTATGCCTAATCCAGAAGGCGTTGGCATTGAGTAGTCGGCGTTTTCCCTGCCATTCACATACAACTCATCAATAGTCGCCTCTTCGGCAACGGGATGTATTGGCCTAGCAGAGAGCAGCACAGACATTGGCACAATGGTTGTGCGCGACCACATCGCAAACTGGTAGATGTTGAACGGAATACGGTTGGGGAGAAGCATCAACTCAGGTGGCAAAAACGGCACGCCACCCCAGTCCCACTCACCGAGTAGCGAGAACCAGATCTTGGTGAAGACTCTGGTCTGCTCCACGCCGCCCTTGCTGAGAATGAAATCACGAGCCTCCTGCATGCGAGGATCGTCGGCTGGCAACCCGCTCATTTTCAGCGCCAGATAGCACTCACAGGACGTGCTGAGGTCGCTGGGGCCTCGGTAGTACTGATTCCATCCGCCGCCCGCCCTCTGCACGCTCAGGATGTGATTCTGAATCTTTTCCCAGCGGACATCGTCTCGTAGTCCAAGAAAGTGCGTCAGGAAGACGTACTCGGCCTCCATGGTTGGGTTGGATTCAAGCTCGCCCCACCAGTAGCCCTCCGTGGTCTGGTGCTCCAGCAAATATCCCTGAGTTCGCTCAATGACTTGATCCAGCGCGCCGTCGAAGTCCTCATGTGGCCGTGCGTTAGCCAGTTCAGATGCAGGAGGGTGATCAAGGCGGACTGGCGGGACGATGCCGCCCGGATAATTAAGAGCGGAGGTCAATTTGTTGCCTCTTCATGCGCAGAGCGAGAAGGCAGGCCGAGGTTTACGTAGCCATTGCCATCGAACCACTCGGCAGCTCTGCGGAAGGCGTTCAGCACGCCGCCCGGCTCGTAGCCCAACTCTCGTTGAGCCTTAGCGTGTGTGGCGTGCATCGGGTGCTTCACGGCTCGCAAAGCCTGAATGGGGAAAAATGGTTCGCGGCGGAGCAACATGCCTTGAAATAACTCTGCAAATGCGGCAACGGGCCATGCTGCGTGGTACGGGATACGCACTGGCGTCCGGCTCAGGCCAGTGGCGCGTTGCAATAACTCATACGCACCACGGAAGGTCGAGTTGTGGCCACCAAGAATGTATTTCTCGCCACCTGTGCCGCGTTCAAACGCCAGCAAATGGCCTCGGGCAGCATCACGCACGTCAACAAAGTTGATTTCACCGTTCAAATAGCCGGGGAAACGATGCGTCAGGAACTCAAGAACGATTCGCCCTGTGGGCGTCGGCCTGACGTCATGTTCGCCAATAGGTGTCGTCGGATTTACGACGACCACTTCCATATCAGGACTATTCGCAGCTGCAGCAGCCTGTTCGGACAGCAATTTTGAGCGATGGTAGTCATCTGGAAGATCAGCGGTGGTTGCGGTGGATTGCTCATCAACCGGAATGCCCCATCCCTTGGATTTGAGCGTTCCAACTGAACTGGTGAACACGATCTTTGGCACACCAGCTGCTCTGGCTGCACTCAGGAGACTTTCCGTGCCACCCACGTTGACGCGATATATATCCGTCTCACGATCAGTCCAGAACTTGTACAACGCTGCCACATGAAACACGCCGTCTACGCCCTTCACGGCTTCTTTCAGCGATGATTCCACTGTTAGATCACCGTTTACTGGCTCGTATCCGGCTGCCATATACGGTTTGGAATCGTGCTGCGCCCGGATCAGGACCCGAACGGCGTGCCCCTCAGACTTCAGATGGTTGGCAACGGCCGAACCCAGGAAGCCAGTTGCCCCCGTGACCAGGAACTTCATGTCGGATTTCCCGGTGGCGCGGTCTGACTCTGGAAGTCACCGCTAAAAGCTGCAAGAAACTCCGCCAGGTGTGTGCCCGCTTTGGATGATGTGCGGCCAAGCCGGGTCAGTTCGGTGATGTTGCGAGGGCTCTTGAGTGCATAGGAGAGGGCCTTGCCAGTCCTGCCTCCGGAGGGCGTGAGTGGCATCTGAGAAACCAACTCGGGCAACGTCATATCTACCGAGTCCACGATCACCCTGATTCCCAGAAATGGAATCCTGGCGTCGGTAGCAACTTTCGCTACCCAGTAGCTTTCAAGATCGACCGAGTAGACGCCAAATTTCTCACCCAGCCACTCTTTCATTCCTGGGGATCTGGCGACAATTGGGACAGTGATGATCGGTCCATGTGCGAAATCAATGCCGTTGAGTTCAACCGCCATTCGAGCCACGCTTGCCCAGCCGGCGTCCGCTTCCAGTGACTCCAATTCAACGGGAAGTGACCATTCAAGCGGCGTCCCTTTGAGAAGCGACACGGTTGTTGAAATGACGATTGTTGAAGTAACAATAGCTGGCTTGGTACCGCCGCCGAATCCCACCGAAACAATCAGCGTGGGCTTGTGTTGGCGAACCAGCCACTCCGTTGCGGCTTCTGATCGCTCTTTGCCCATGCCGGAGGCCATGATGATTGCGGACGCGCCAGATTCCAACTCGCCCTGATAGCTAAGTGTGCCGTCCGGCCCATCGAACGCATTGAAGTTTCCGGACTTCAGAACCGGGCTGATCTCTTCTTTTACCGCCGCCACAATCGCTAACAAATCACAGAGTCCAGTCTTATACTGATGGAGCCAATTGCGGCCCTAGACAGGCTAGAGGTTTCTAGTCTCCGTAATGAAATCAGGCGGCCGTAATCCCGCTCTTGGTGATGGCTCCTGATCTCACCAAAGCCAAGGCATCTTTTGGGCTGCTAAGTGCGCCAAATATTGTTGCCGACTCAAATCCACAATGGAGCATGCAGTTCGCGCACCGCGGGTCTTTCTCACCGTTCCCATAGTTCTCCCAGAGACCTTCAGCCATGATTTCACCCAGATCCTGGGTGTGGCTGTCCGCCAGCGGGTAGCAAGGATTGCGCCAGCCCATCACTGTGTAAGTGGGGTTCGAGTATGCGGTGCAAGTATCGTACTCACGCTCGCCCTTCAGGAACTCAAGAAACAGCGGATTATTGTAGAACTTGATTCCAAGTTCAGGGTCCGGCGTCAGAATGTCTTTGAAGACCTTAATAGCGTCCATACGCTTCAAAAACAGCTCCTGGTTTGGCACCGACTCATAGTCGTATGCCGGGGAAATCATGTTGCCTTCAAAACCCATTTCAGCGCATTGCTGCCAGAGTGAATGCAGATCGGCACGGTCACTGCCTTTAAACAGCGTTGTGTTGCCCGTCACACGATAGCCAGCTTCGATTGCTGTTTTGGCGTTGCGCATTGCCACTTTGTAGACGCCCTTACGTGACACCGCTGCATCATGGCGTTCGTCGGTCCCGTCCAGGTGGATCACCCATGCGAAATACTTGGAAGGCTTGATGTCCTTCATAACCTTGGTCATCGTCAGGCCATTGGTGCACATGTAAACGTAGTATCCGCGGCCCGTGATCTCATTCACGATCTCAGCTATCTGAGGATGAATGGTTGGCTCGCCGCCAGCGATGGAGACGATGGGCGCGCCTGACTCTTCCACCGCGTGAATGGCGTCTTCAACGCTCATTCGTCGATTCAGTACTGACTCGTACTCCCGAATGCGGCCGCAGCCCTCACAGGCTAGGTTGCACGCCTCAAGCGGCTCCAGCATCGTGACCAGCGGGAAGAACTTGCGGCGCTTCAGTACACGGTTCTTGAATATGTACCAACCGACTCTTGCACCAAGGCTGATTGGGCGTCCCATTGTGCGTCTCCTGCGTTTGACAATGACTTGACCCGCACTGTCAGGTCGCTATTTGTTCTAGCGTACGGATTTTATTGAAGAAGCGGCTAACGCGCTTGATCAACTTTCCCGGATCAGGAGAAACTCGCCCAGTTCACGAAGATCGTGTGCTGACTCGGTTGAAAGTGGCACTGACTCTATCACGAGAAGGGCTTTTTCCCAGTGCTCTCTGGCCAGCGATTCGCAGTACGCTTTGGTGCCCACGTCATCCATGATTTCCAGGACTGTTTCAACGTGAGATGCAGTGACCGTCTCTTCTGAGTAGATGGTGTGGAGTTCTCTCGCTGAAGCTCCTGTAGCGTTGTCCAATGCGTGGACCGCCGGGAGTGCCTTCTTTTTGCGCAGAATGTCGGCGCCAACTGGCTTACCTGTGGCCACCCCTCCCCAGATGCCGAGTAGGTCATCGATAATCTGGAATACGTAGCCGAACTCCCGACCCAGCGACCGCATGCTGCCGATCAGGTTGTCGGCCCGGCCAACGCCAGCACCAATGAGGGCACCAGAGTAAATTGAGCACTCAATCAACGCACCAGTTTTTCGCTGAATCATGTCCATGTATTCAGTCGTGGTGATGGTAGATCTCGATTCATACGAGATATCCAGGTACTGACCTTCCATCATCTTGAGATATCGCTCGGCCAGCACACGGCCAACTGCAACGCTAGTCGCCGCATCCACGCCACGATCAGTCAGCTTGCCGCTTGAGAGGTCTGCGAGGGAAAAGATTGTATTGCCGGATACGATCCCTACTGGCTCACCCCAGATCGCCCATACGGTCTTTCGGTGCCGTCGCATCTCATCCTGATCTTGGATGTCATCGTGGATCAGTGAGAAGTTGTGGATGTACTCAAGTGCCACGGCGGCCGGAAGCGCATCTTTCGGGTTTCCTCCAACGGCTTCGCATGCAAGGAGACAAAGAGTAGGGCGGAGCGCTTTGCCTTCGGGCTTCGGATCGGGGTTGCCATCCGGGTCAACCCAGCCCAGGTAGTAGCGCAGCGTTGTGTACAGCGGAAGTTCGTGAGGCTGTAATTCTTCACGAAGCGCGGCCGCTATCAACGGCTGGTATCGCTCGAA
>CAUZJA010000184.1:0-5672 GCA_963579925.1 Dehalococcoidia bacterium
GTCAATCGGAGAGCGCAAAAGCATTTCTACATCGTTAGCGATCCGCGTCGCTTGGAACTGCTGCCAAAGTGGGATGGGAACCTCCGCTCGTCCGGATATCGCCTCGACGAATGCTGTGATTTCGGTCTTGTGGCCTTTGTCCTGGCCATCAATTGACTCAGACCTGGTCTGTACCCCATGTGACTCCAGGTTTATATAGTCGTTGAGTACGAATACATGCTCTCCTGCATGTACGTGGAGCATCTCTTTGGGGTAATTTGAACTGCCAATGCTGGAGTATGTGGCGACTCCCAGTGAGCCGTCATCAAACTCGATAGTGGCTGTGAAATTCTCATTTCTGGCGTGCACATCGCCCGGGGATCTCACCCCGCTTGCAGACACGTTTGTTGCGCGGGCGCCGGTGAAGCTTGTGAGTACATCGTAGATGTGGCAGGCTTCGCCAATATTCCGGCCCGCTCCCTCTTCGGTTCTGAGCCAGTGGTCGGGAGCCAGGAAACCCGCGTTCATCTGATAGTTCATCAGGTATGGCGGATCTAGTTCTGCGAGCCAATCTCGCAGTGTCGCCACAAGCGGGGCGAATCGCCTGTTGAAGCCAGTTAGCAGAACCGGTTTTGAGGAGTGATCGTCCGAGGCGTAGAACGACTCGATTTCGCTCAGCTCTTCGGAGTTCACAGCGAGCGGTTTTTCAACCAGCACGTGTTTGCCGGCGTTGAGGGCCCGCAGCGTGAGGTTGGCATGCAAGTTGTGTCGTGTGCCGATGATTACCGCGTCTATATCGCCGTTGCCGAGCACCTCATCGATGTCAGTTGAGGCAATTTCAGCGCCAAGTTTCTTTGCCGTTTCGGTAGCGCGATCTCCTGAACGCCCAACCACCGCAGCGATGTGAGCTTTGTCGCTGAGGCCCCGAAGAATCGGAACGTGGGTGCCCATCACAAACTTGCCTGCGCCAATCAGCGCAATGTTTGGCACGGAGCGGCTGAGTGCCGGGATGACGTTAGGGGCGTCAACTGACGCCGGTCCCTGGGCCACCGGATACGAAAGAATTGCCGCAATGGGCCGGTCTTCTGCGGCCTGCAACGCCTCATAGGCAGACGTGGCCGCATCGAGTTCGAAATCTCTCACCAACGGCTCGAGGTTCACAGAGCGATCGCTCAGGAGACGCAGATACGCCTCCATGTTGCGCTGCTCGGTCCATCGCACGTATGCGTAGGGGTAATCTTTTCCGCCGTCTTCGTAGCTTTCATCGTAACGGCCGGGGCCATATGAAGAGCTGACCCGCAGATCAATTTCCTTGCGGAGGAATGGGTTGCGCGAAATGTCTAGTTTTACGTCACCAACGACGACAACTTTGCCCTTCTTACGGGTGAGTTCCATTGCGAGGTTCGCGACTTCCGAGCTACTGGAACTGGCGGTGAGAATGGTGGCGTCAACGCCGTGATGCCCCGTGAATCTATCGACGGCCTGTTTCGCTGCATCGAGTGCGGAGTGCGCTTCGTCTATGCCAAGTTCTTTGGCTACAGCGTTCCGGCCTTCATCAAGCTCAAAGCCGATCACCCGAATGCCAGCAACTTTCAACAGCTGCACGGTCATCAGACCGATAAGACCCAGCCCAATCACCGCAGCACTCTCACCAAGGCGTAGATCTGCCTGCCGCACCGCCTGCAGCGCAATGGCACCCACGGCCACAGAGGATGCGTTGCGGGTGTCAAGACCGGGCGGGATGTGTGTAATCAGGTTTTTCGGGATAACCACAATCTCAGAGTGAGTGGCTCGGCTGGCTCCCGCGCATGCAACTCGATCACCAACAGAGATGGTAGTCACGTCAGGGCCGACGCCGATCACAGTTCCGGCGCATGAGTAGCCAAGAGCTACCAACCGCTGGGACTGGTCTGATCTGTTTGAAAGATGCGATGTGATGGCTGAGACAGTTTTTCGGATTCCTCGCTTTTTGAGGTTCTCCACCACACGTGAAAACAACTGAGGGTTTTTGGCGACGTGCCCCGCGATGTTGCCACCCTGGCTTTCCACTGCCGTGAGAGTAGCCATCTCCGTACCGCTGGATACAAATGAGTGCGCTACCTCAACAGCTACAGTCCCCGGCTCAAGTGCCGGGCGCGGGATATTGAGCAGTTGAACTCCGGAAGAAGTTGAAACTACCTGTTTCATTGATGGGACCTGCAGGGTGTGGGCATGGGGGGGATTGGCTTCGCGCTAAAAGACTGGCTCCAAGCCAGTATAAAGTCCGGCAAGTTGATCAATCTTGATACGGCGGTTGATGAACTTCTGGCAACTTAGCGTCGCCAGCTTCAATCATCTGCTCAACGATAGCCCAATCATACTTGTTGTTCACGTCAATTCCCTCATCCTCAACAGTCAGGAATGGCATGATCGTTTCACCGGCAATGGTGCGATCATCGAGGGCTACGCGAGACCATGCGATCTCAAGTGATGCGTTCTGTACGTAGATTTCCGGCAGGGTGGGGTACTGGCTGGAGTGCCAGGGCTGATCCTGAGGGCCAAATGCGAATAGCGGGTGCATGAGGTTGCCGCGAATTACCCACATTTTCATTGGATGCTCGTTGCACCGCTCCACTGCGCGCAGCGAATCCACGCTTGGGCCAGCCGCCTTGAATTCATTCCAGGCGCGCTGAATTGTTTCCGGTTTTCGGAACGGACTAGTGGGACGGAGGATGCTGAATGCATCGAACTCAGCACCAAGCTTCTTGTACTCGTCCAAGGCATGGACTACGAACTCGATATCCGGAGATGTGGATCCTGAGTAGTCCGTTGGCCTGAGAAATGGAACATCAGCGCCGTAATGTCGACCTATTACAGCAGTTCTCTCGTCATCGGTTGAAACAACCACTTTATCGAACACACCGCTGTCGATGGCGGCAGTGATCGTGTAGGCGATGAGCGGGTGGCCAGCGAGAGGACGAGTGTTCTTGCCGGGTACGCGAACAGATCCCCCGCGGGCGGGGATCAGTGCAACTAATTTGGGCGAGTCTTCGTTATTCGCCAAACACCGCTACCGAAGTGATGTCCGCTTCGGCTTCTATGGCTTCCAGCGCTGGCTTGCCAATCACGTCATTGAGTTGCCACGGCTGCAGGCCATCGCCCGGACACTTGATGGCCAGGTCAGACTCTTCGATGACGTGACCCAACGGGATATCGCGCCTTGCGACGAGCTTCTTTCGTCGCTCAATTGTGTAATCGCGCTCAACGGATTCCTGGAACTTCTCATGACTTCCCAGAGCCACCCGAACTTCATTCACGCCACCCACGAACTGCTTGAGCATTTCTGGAGTGAGAGAGAAGTTGTTATCCGTTCCCTTCCAGTCCCTGTCGTTGGTGTAGTGATTCTCAAATACTCGACCACCCAGCGTGTAGGCGGCGATGTTTACGGCCCAGTTTGGCTGATGAGTGGAAAGACCAACCACAACGTCGGGGTATCGCTCTCTGTAAGTAGCGATAACGTTCAGATTCATGATTTCCGGTGGGCAGGGGTAGATGCATGAGCACTGCAAGATAGCCAGTTGATCATTGTGCTTCGTGAACGCGGCGTGAAGCCTGTCCACATCTTCAATGGTGCAACCGCCGGTTGAAATGATGGTGGGTTTACCCAGTTTGGCAATGTACTCAATCATCGGGATATTCGTAGCGTCACCGGAAGCAACTTTGTAACCGGGAACACCCATCTCTTCCAGCAGATCTACGCTGGTGAAATCAAATGGTGTGGAGATGAACGTGACATTTTGTGACTTGCAGTACTCGAAGAGGTCGTACCACTCCTCTTTCGACGGCTCCAACGCTTCACGATGCTTGCCGTAGACCGGGTCCATCCACTGCGGATTATCCATGGTTCGGTTGTACTCAGCCTTGGAGTAGACCTCTTTTGGATTGCGAGTCTGGAACTTGACCGCCGACGCCCCAGCCTCAATAGCCGAGTCGATCATCACCTTGGCCTTGTCCATCTCACCAGCGTGGTTGTGGCCAATCTCAGCGATAACGAACGGCGGAGCGTCGTCGCTGATCGGGTGTTTGTCGAAAAGGAGCTCTCTCGGCATCGTGGCTTGTCCTCATTCAAAAAGTGATCGCAGGGAATTCTAAAGAATCTGTAAGTTCGTCATTATAATCACACCGAACGGGGTGGGGACTAGATGGGTACATTCTGGGAATTGCCATTTTATGGGTGCTTGGCCGACAAAGCTAATTTGGACTTCCGCTGAGGACTCACGCTGGCGGGGGAAGACGTCTGATTTTACGGCGCACAATCACACGAGCCACTCTTCGCAACATTCGTAGTGGCAGCGTGACTGGCAGCCGCCATTTTGAGTTGCCTGTGTAGAGCTGAAATTTGTAGCCCCAGAGTAATGCTGCCGTCACAAGAAAGATCAGAGGTGACTTGTACCACGGTACGATGGGAGATCTGAGCAAAAACGGGATCGCCGCAAGGCTGGATCGAGTTAATCTCCACGGCGCTGAATCACTATCGACACCCTGAGCTTCGCCAGAGAATCTGGAAGAAATAGCCTCGATTTGTGCCGTTTTCAGCATGAGAGGCTGATCAACGTACCCGAACTCACCCGTCAGCGCGTACTGGCACATAAAAGTCCTGTCGGGATATACGGTCTGAACAGAAGAGTAGGGAAGACCTCTGGTCAGAAAGTCCCTTCGGAAAATCGAGTAGAAAAGGAGGTGATACCGCTTTTTATTAGAGTATCCAGCGGCAATCCTCAATGCATTTGCCAGTTTCCCGCCGCCACCGAGGGGCTTCAGCAACGGGAATCGAATGACATCAACAATTTGGTTTGACGGCGTGATGCGGGTAATTGCGCCTGTAGCGGCTTCAAATTGAGGTGAGGTGTCCAGTAGCTCGATGAGGCTGGCAGCAAATGTGGGTTCCCACGCATCATCAGCTGAGGCCCACATGAAATAGTCCCCCGTAGCGAGGCTTATAACCTTGTCAAAATTAGGTTGCTGCCCAATATTCGTTGGGTTTTGGTGAATTTGAATCCTGGGATTTAGATCGCGGTACGACTCCAGTATCTCCATCGTCGAATCCGTCGAAACGTTGTCAACAACAATCAATTCGAAATCAGTGAACGTTTGTGCGAGGAGCGAGTCGAGTGCTCGCCTGATCGTTTCCTCACCATTGCGGACGGGAAACCCAATACTGAGACGCGGTCTCGGATGAGTGGACATCAGTTCTGACCGTCGAAAACAGAATCCATCACTAGACGCAGATCAAACTATTCTTGGTTCTCGGATTATCATCATTTTATTTTATTCTTTGGTAGGACCTTTGTCACAGCCAGATGATACGTATTTCTGCACTTTTCCCTGAGTGATCGGACTTGGCTCACACCTTAGAAGAAGACCGCTCACGTGTGGATTCAGAGGGTCTCAGGACTGCTGCTGGTCTCAGATGCTTTGGCACATACGACGGAGACTTGACCCCCTCTTCGTCGCATTTCTGGCACCCTTTGAAGCTAACCGTTCCGTCTGGTTCCCCGCGCACGCATTCTGAAGCTTGCCAGTAGTGTCGATTCCGGCAGTCATATTGCCAGAGGTCTCATCTACTTCTGAACGGGATGAAACTTTTTGTCAGATTCATGATTTCATCGAAGATCGACTTTCGTCGCCGCTTAGCGAAATTGAACGCCATGAGA
>CAUZJA010000185.1:0-5604 GCA_963579925.1 Dehalococcoidia bacterium
GCAGCATCAAATTTCGCCAGATTGAGAGCAACGGTGGCTATATCGCCGGTGATCACATCGATCTGTTCGTCCAGACCCTGCTCAGTAGCGCGAGATTGCAGTTCCGCCGCTCCAGCTTCTTCGAGCGTGACCCCGGTCACCGCTGCTCCATACTTCTCGGCGAGAAATAGTGATGTCGCTCCCGGGCCACAGCCGACGTCTAAAACTCGTGATTCACCCGACAACTCAAGCTGAGATGCCAGCTCCTCGGTGAGCGCGAGCCCGCCGGGATGGAGTGAGTCGCCCAGCAGGTAGCGCGCCGCGGGATGGCTGTATGCACTGGCGCAACAGGCGTTGAGTTCCAGATCCGAGCTGAGCGTCACGCCGCCGTCGCTAAATCGTGAGTACATGCGGCCTGGGGATGAACCCGACTTCGCTCAGCGCGTGCTTCGATCATTATTTTCACTTCAGACAAGTGCTCGCGCATGTGCTTTTGCATGAACTTCTGGATGTAGATCTTTCCGAGCATCCAACCGAAGACCGACCACCGAATCGCGAACTTGCTGTGATAGGTGAACTGCGTGCAACTGCCGTGGTCTTCCAACTCAAATCGATCGCTCAGTAGCTTCAGGCCGCCGGTGATAGGCCCTGAGCCGGGGACAAGATTGAAGTCGATCGCCTCTGGCTCGTGAAGATCGACCCACTCTGTGGTGATCCAATTTTTGTGCATGCCGAAACCCAGAGAAATCGGCGTAGTGAACTCCACGAACTTTCGGGTTCCCTGGTCTTCCAGCACTCGATTGGACGGACCATCCGCGCCCATGGACGCGTTAAAAGCGGTAAGTACCTGAAATGCGAGGCGGCGATCGGCGTTGACGTGAATCGTCTCAGAGGGGATTTGGATCGGGATCAGCGACATATCTAAACCACCTTTGGCTCGGGCGCGGCCAATGGAATGCCCGTCCGCTTTTCCAGGCGCTCCCGGGCACGAGACTTCATGAGTTCGGCTTTGATGTCCTCTCGGTAGCCAACTGTGTTGTAGGCGCAGAAGGGGATTAGCCGACCGTCCGGTGTCGCGATTTCGACGCAGTATTTCATGAGCTTCTTGATATCGAACGTATACGGGTCCTGGAAGTCTTTGATGGTGATCGCAAAGACATGTTTCGCCATGTTGTTAGGGATTCGGAAGTCGATATTGCACGTGGCGCAGACAAACGCATCGCCAAGTGTGTCGCTGCCCGGTGCGGCAGATGACGACCACATGCCCGCAAGCGCTTCCCGGATCTCTGTCTCGGGATCCGGCCACACTCGGTTCGTGATGTAGTCGAGATATTCGTCCACATCCACCAATCGCGCCAGCGGTGTTACATCGTCACCCTCAACATAGGCGTATGAGATTGACTGGCATGCGGGATGGAAGCATGGCACTGGAACGAAGTCAGACTTCACGAACTTACCGTTCATGCCTTTGTCCAGTCGATCAATTACTTCCGAAATGGTCACCCGATTCATGGGGTCGAGATAGTCAAGATGCCTGCCCGTGCGGAATACCGGCTGGAACATGACGCCCCGAACGGCAGGATGCTTCAGACCAAACTCGACGATCGCCGACATCTCATGTTCGTTCACATCGCGTTCAATAGTCGCTGTGAGAATTGTGTTGACGTCGTGCGCTGCCAAAATATCGAGCGCCGCCATCTTCTCGTCGAGCAGCGACTCGCCGCTCATCTTGACGTACGTTTCTTCTTCGAACCCATCGAACTGGAGATAGACCATGGGATTGAGGGCGCAGAACTTCTCAGCCCACTCGGGATCTTCCACCAACCTGCGACCATTGGTGTTCACCATCACGTGGCGAATGCCTTTGTCCTGAGCCATCTGGATGAAGTCGAGCAGTTCAGGGTGCAATGTTGGCTCGCCTCCTGAAAACTGGACCACTTCCGGATCGCCTTCGGTGCGCACGAACGTGTCGAGCATTGTCTCGACCTCGTTGCGCCGTAGATTGAAGCCCGTGCCAGCGTCCATGAAGCAGGTTGGGCAGGCCATGTTGCAGCCCGTGTTCGCTTCGATGATCACCAAGCATGCGTGTTGCTTGTGTTCGGGACACAGGCCACAGTCATACGGGCAGCCGTCCTTGATTTCCGTGGAGAACTCAAGTGGGATATCGCCGGGTTTGTTGTAGCGAAGTTGATCGAGATACGTATCGGCATTAGGCGAAATCAGAACCTCGAACCGGCCATGCTCATCGCACCGTTTGCGCATGATCACCTGACCGTCTTTCAGGTGGATCTCTGCATCAATGAGCTTCTTGCACTTAGGACACATGCTGCGCGTCAGTTCGTAGAAGATTGAATCTGAAACGGCGCGTTTCCGTGCGGAAGCTTTTGTCTCTGGCGTTTCTGGTGATTCCGGTCGTTCTGGTTTGGCCTCAGCCATACTTCTCCTGTTCATGGCGCTGCACAGGCAGCGTGATACCGCCTCATGATCGCATGCGCGTCCGAGCTTGCATGCACGCCTGTCGGCAGCAATATGACGTTTAGATGCCGCTCACGCCAAATGTGTCCAGCCAACAAAAAAGGCCCGGCATAGCGCCGGGCCTTTTGAGATCAATTCAGAACTACTTCTTGGTGGCCCAGAAGATGTGGCCAATCTCGTCGATCGCCGCCTTGAACGCAACTGCTGCGTCCATGTCTACGTTCTGCTTGGCCTGTGAACCAAGCTTGCAGGCTTGCCATACAAGTGTGTGCAAATTGGGGTTTGCTTCCAGGTGCTCAGGCTTGAAGTAGTCGGTCCAGATGACCAGAATGTCATCCTTGGCCTTCTTGCCGTGCTCTTCCTTGACCAGCGTGTAGCGGGCAAGGGCGTGGCCGGACATCGGGTCGCTCATGTCGAGACCCTGAATGAGCTCGGTCATTCGGATAACGGTTTGTGCGGCTTCGAGCGCTGCGTGCGGGTCGTAGATGCCGCAAGGTACGTCACAGTGCGCCTGAACATCGCTGATGGGTAGAGCTCGGTCGAGCAGACGGGTTACATTAGTTACAAATGACATGCTTAATTGCTCCTGAAAATACAGTGCGAGCCATCACTCGGCTCGACCGGAATAAGGCCATGGTTTCGGCGGCTAAATCTAACACAGTTGTGAGTAAGTGCACCGCATGAGGGTGCGTATTAGGCCACGTGAGAGGGTACGCGCGTTGGGGCAATCGGTAAAAGCTATCGCCTACTGGTGGATTGATTTCTTCACATCACGACGCGTTCGTATCGGTGGCGACAGCATGCTGCCAACTTTTACGCCCGGTGACAAAGCAATCGTCAGCCCGCGTGAATACAAAATGGGTACACCAGACAGATTTGACGTCGTCATCTTGAAAGCCACGCCCATGCGGCAGGAAGAGATCAAGCGCATAGTTGGGCTACCCGGCGAAGAAGTGATGATCAAGAACAAGCAACTGTTGATCAACGGTGAAGAAGTGGAACAACCAGTCGATGGGGCGGACTCAGGCACTCACCTGTGGGTGCTGAAAGAGAACGAGTTCATAGTGCTGGGCGACAATCGGGGCGCCTCAACTGACAGTAGGAAGTACGGACCGGTGAGCCTTGAGCAGATCATTGGACCAATTGTTCGGCGGATGAACTGAGCGATATCGAACGGGCTTACCCGTCGATCAGCGCAACTGCCTCTTTGGCGTGGTAGGTGATGGTGATGTCTGCACCCGCACGGGCGATTGAGGTGAGAACTTCGATGATCGCACGGTCTTCGTCAATCCAGCCATTCTGTGCCGCTGCCTTGAGCATGGAGTATTCGCCGCTCACGTTGTAGGCGGCTACCGGCACTTCAGAAATTCGCCGAGTCATCCGAATGATGTCCAGATACTCCAGCGCCGGCTTCACCATCACGATGTCTGCGCCTTCTTCGATATCGGCACGCACTTCGCGCATTGCCTCGCGGCCATTGGCCGGGTCCATCTGATATGCCCGTCTATCGCCCTTTTGTGGGGCGGAGTCGGCGGCAATTCGGAAAGGGCCGTAGAAGGCGGATGAGTATTTGGCGGAGTATGCCATCAACGTGGTGTTGGTGTAGCCCGCCGAGTCTAGGCCAGACCGTATAGCGGAGATCTGGCCGTCCATCATTGCGGATGGAGCCACGATGTCTGCGCCTGCTTCGACGTGCGATACAGCCGTCTCAGCCAGTAGCGGCAAGGTAGTGTCATTATCGACCTCGCCATCAGGCAGAAGAATGCCACAGTGGCCGTGGTCCGTGTACTCACACATGCAAACGTCAGTTGCCACGATCAAATCGGGCTGGGCGTTCTTGATCTCACGCACGGCGTTCTGAATGATGCCGTCTGACGCATATCCACCAGTGCCAGTGGCGTCCTTGGATTCTGGTATGCCGAACAGAAGCACGGACCCGATACCGAGTGATCCGATCTCGTCTACTTCAGCTTTGAGATTATCGACTGAAAGCTGGGAAATTCCGGGCATTGGCTCGATTGGCTCTCGAACGTTGGTGCCATGCGACACAAAGATGGGGAACATGAATGTGCCCGGAGAGATACGAGTCTCTCGAACCATGTTTCGGATGCCCGGGGAGCGGCGGAGGCGCTGGCCACGGTGGAAAGGTCTATCGTTACTCATTCAGCAAAATGATCCACGAGTGCTTGTGTGAATGACTCCATCGTACGTTCAGAAGCCACCACGTCAACTTTCAGTCCAAGTTCTTTCGCCCGGTCCGCCGTGATTGGTCCCATACAGGCCACCGTTGTGGCGTTGATCAGACCGGTGTTGCCGTCCAGAAGGCCAAGAAGGTTGTCCACCCCGCTTGAACTGGTAAATGTAGTGACATCTAACCCCGATTCAAATGCCGCTTTGGCATTCGCAGCAGAATCGTCAGGTGCAAGTGTCTGGTAGCCAACGATGGCATCTACCGAAGCACCAAGGTCTTCGAGACCTTTCTCCAGAGTGTCGCGACCAAGGTCGGACCTGATCGCTAGGATGCGTTTGCCTTCCACTCCAAGTTTGGTCAGCGCCGTGACCACGGCTTCAGAGACATACTCGTCTGGCACAAGGTCGGATGAGATTCCGAGTAACTCTTTGACGGTGACGCCTGTCGCTGGACCAACTGCTGCTACTTGAACTCCGGCGAATGCTCGTGAATCGATGCCGATCGCATCCATGTGCTCGGACACTCCTCGCACGCCATTTGAGCTTGAAAAGACTACCCAGTCGTAGCTTGAGATATTCGATAGCGCTGCATCCAGCGCAGATGGATCTTCCAACGGCACGATCGAGATAAGTGGGAACTCCACGCACTCAGCGCCTTCAGCTTCCAGGAGGCCTCGGAATCGGCTCACCTGGCTGCGCGTGCGGGTGACCAGAATCTTCTTACCGAAGAGCGGCTGGTTATCGAACCACTGGAGCTTCGACCGAAGCTCGGTTACTTCGCCGATAACAAACGCAGCAGGAGAGGAGAGGCCCGCATCTGTTGCGATGGTGGCGATGTTGCCCAGCGGTCCCGAAACGGCTCTCTGGCGATTCCATGTACCCCACATGATGATGGATGAAGGTCGCTCTGGCGACATTCCTGCAGCGATGAGTTGCGCTGTGATCTCAGGCAGCGCCGAC
>CAUZJA010000186.1:0-5600 GCA_963579925.1 Dehalococcoidia bacterium
AGGATTCAGAGATCGGAAGACCGACTTGTTACGGCATCAGAGAGGCGAAAGATCTTCAGGACGAAATGGTCTACGCTAATGATCGAGCTATCGGCGTAAATCCGAAGACGATCCCTAATTCAACTTCGACCACCATCAATCCGTGCCCTGAGTTCTGACAGAACCGCCACGTAGCGTAGAGCCTATCGCCCCATATTTGCCACGTGGCCTAACTTCGGGCGTCGGCGCGCGCGCTGTTTCGCGTGTAGGGCCCCAAACACCTCTTGCTCGATTTCCAACTCTCTCCGGACATTAGGGTTCGCGAGTTGATAGGGACAGGTGCCGGATCAGCATGATCAGGTTTCCAGGCACCGTGCCACAAACGCGGGAACAACAGCCGCAGCGGAATTGCAATCGAGTCTACGGCTTCAACCAAATCAACATCTGTACCCCGATTTCCAGTAGCAAAACAAGCAGCGTAATGACCAAGATTCCGAAGACGGCCAATCCGGTGATATTTCGCGTAACGAAAGCGCAGGTGGTGAGGTGAGGGTTTGGGAACTCGGTGACTTAATTATCTACCTAGTGCCTTAAGTATCCGTAAAAGTTTCTGATTCGTTCTTATTCTGAGTATAAATCTCGCGTGCGCCGCGCGCGTCGCGAGGCTGCGCGACCCGTGGCTGCGCGCAGGGCTGCGCGGCCGCGCGCCTCGGGCGAGGCAAAACGATGTGCCAGGGTCGGGCGAGGGAGCACTAAACGGATTCGTCTGCCGGTGCCTTAGCTGGCGCGTGCATATCGCATACCTTCACCCGGGGCCAGTTGCTATCTATCGCGAATATCAACTTTCTCGCTCGCAACAGATGGTGTCCTGTTTCGAAGTCGATCGGAACCAAGCTGTTCGCCGTTACCCGGGCGGCGCCATACGCATAGAGGCACCCACAGTTGAACCGCTCACGGTGTCTTGGTTGACCGGCCATTCTTTTAACTCCAATTTGACCGATGGCAAGAGCATCGCAGTTCTCCCAACCCACTTATAAGTTTTATCCCGATTTCTCTGCAGCGATGAGACGGGTCGGCTCCAAACTTCCCCGCGTGCTAACCCACAGACTGTATCCCTAGTTTTAGATTGGAATCGTGATGCGACGGCTGTCGGATTCAGCGTTGTTCCTTCGCCACCACCCCACGAAGCGCGACGCCATGGCGCTACGACTGACGCGAAGAGAATGCACGCCTATGCGTTGCCTGTTACGCTGCCAATATGCGACAAAACATGATCCTAGAAATAACCCACTCCGACTTTATGTTGTTCATCGATCGCGCGTTCGACAACATGCTGGAAACCATCGACCAGCTTGGCGATGACGTGGCCAACCAGAAGCCTGACTTGCCGAATACGAACTCCCCCTACGGCATCCTCAACCACTGCATTGGCGTGGTGAATCACTGGATAGGCAACGCGATTGCAGATAGAGGCATACCAAGGGATCGCGACGGCGAATTCATTGTCACCGGAACACATGAGCAGCTAAAAGCGGAGATCAAGCAGTGTCGTGATCGGATGGCCGAGGATCTGCCGGTGATAGATGGTCTTGCACCTCTGGCAGCACCACCGCCTTCCTACTATGCGCCAGAGGGCGGGCCTGCAAAGTGGTCGCAGGGAGCATCGCTAATCCATACTTATGAGGAGATCGCGCGGCACTGGGGCCAGATGGAGCTAACGAGGGACATTCTGGTGGCGCAACAGCGCTAAGCGGCGACGCGCGAGCGCTACGGAGTGTAGTTGATGGTGAGACGTGGGCGAGAGCTGGCAGTGCTCGTCTCTCGGCTGGCGAAACGTTTTGCGGTTTGCGATGAGCCTTCTACACCAGTGATTGACGTGCCCCCCCGACCTGCCCCCAAGACCGTTACCACCCATTATCTCGGTTCTCCGACTAGTGACGAGGCACTAGCCAGGCGTCGGGATGTATCTCTACTAGGCGCAGGCGCAGGCGCTGGCGCAGCAACTGATATAACTATTGGGGGCAGGTCACGCCATGGCGCTCCTCTAGCCGAATTCAGCGGCAGTGTTTGGGGGTGTCGCCCATCTAACTTCGCTGGGATGAAGGGGACTGCACGGCGGCGTGCGGTAGTATTTGCCTAGGAAATGAGCGCAAACATGTACGAACTCGATCCCGGAGATGCCAAGCCACCGGTCTTCGAGCCGATGGAGATGTCCACGGCCGAAATGATGTTGAGAGAGGCGAAAGAGATTCTGGACGGACTCGGGATCGTCTTTTTCTTGCGTCACGGCACGTGCCTTGGTGCCGTCCGAGACCATGCTTTGATCGAGTGGGATGACGATATAGATATTGGCTCAATCATCGGTCTGCACGGCCTGACGGAAGAAGTAATCAACCTCGCTATCGAAGCGTTTCGAGCACGCGGGTACGACGTCATTGTCTCGGAGACCGACGAACAACTCGTCGTGGATCTGAGCAGGCCCGGCGTGCCAATGGGCTGGACGTGCCACCGCATCATTGACGACAACATCTACCAGTGGCCGGGCCTCCCGATCCCTGTCAGCCTCCACCTCAACCTGAAGCGGATCGATTTTCTTGGTGAAAACTTCAACGTTCCCAATCCGCCGGAAGAGTATCTCCGGTTGAAGTACGGGCCTGAATGGATGATCCCGAAGAGGACCGACTTCGAGCAGGACATCCTGAATCTGATGCCGGATGCGGGGTCGTCCGGTGGTCCCGGCAAGATCATGCAGTTGATGAAGAGGCTCCTGCAACGTGACACCGGGAGCTTGAAAGTTCTCGATTTCGACAACCGGCCAGTCGAGGGAGCCGAAGTCGTCCTCGCTTCTACGGCTCTTCGGGCCGGGCTAGTACGGTCTAGTACGGACCGGGACGGCCGTACGAAATTCGATCTCCCGAGTAAGGACTTCTACGCTATTACGGTCCGGTACGGCGACCATGAAGAGGTGCTGTATTCGGAGACGCTTGAGCCGGGCGTCGACTACATCTACATGCCCGACCCCGAGGTTACGTCACTCAGGTTCAACGTCCTGGCGACCTACCACGAGGCATCGAAGATCCAGGATTGATCCTTGTTCCAAGGAAGTGTGGCTCAGCTGGGGCTGCGGGATCGTTCCGGGTTTTCGCACTCGGATTTCTACTTCCGCTATTACACGATGTGGATTTACTGTTCTCGCACCATCCTAAGCTGGCCAACTTGAGTGTCCTGTTGAAAGTCGAACCCTTGCTACTTGCTGAAGATGTATATGACGAGGACGATAATGCGCATGGTTCGACCGTCGTACATTTTGCAGCCAGAGGCGGCTACGTTGAAGTGATTCGTTTCGTAGTGGAGATGGCCGTGAATATTGACGCCGTGACAGAAGATGGCGACACACACAGATACATTCGCTCCAACACTTCCATCGGTATGCCATGGTCTACGCGCGCAAACAATACCAATAGCCAAGCCAACTCTGGCGACACCTCTAGCGTCGTTCTAGGGCTACATATTGAGCAACTGAGCATGGTTCCAGGTAACGGCATACAGGGAACGTATGCGGAAATGCGGCAGGCTGTAACGAGGGTATGACGGACACCATCATCAATTCAGAGGGCGGTATCATCTACTTCAAATAAGGGTCATGCGGGATAAAGACTAACGGCTAGGAGTCCCATAGGGGATAGTAATGAAGATGAGACAACTTGTGACGCTGGTCTTGATAACGACTGGGATACTGCTTCTTTCTGCTTGCCAGCAAGGAGACACTCAACAAGAAAATGACCGCCTTGCTTCAGAGTTGGCTGAGAGCAAGACGAAGCTAGAAGCCGCCCTTGAGGAGGTCAGAGACCTACAAGGTCAACTGGAGTCCACCTCAGCCCAGGTGTCAACACGTGAACAGCATCCAGTTCCACAAGGAGCGGAGTTGCTTGAAACTGTTGGTGACCTGTGGGACTCACTGGCAGATGCCAAAGACAACGAAGACGCAGAGGACCTGTATAGACTCCTCTCCTCTGACCTACGAGACCGATGTTCCTTGGAAGACGTAGAAGACTGGCTGCCGAACGCAGGTTACTTCTTCTTTTTTGAAGGGGTGATGGCCGTCTTCCTCGACGCAGCCTACCCGCATAGGGGTGTAGCTGAGATGGCGGGTGAAGTGATTGGGCCTGAAGGAGAGAGAAGCACCATGAGCGTCCTGATGCCGATGGTGTGGGAGGAAGATAACTGGCATCTAGTGTGGCCAATGGATGCCCCTTTAGCTAAGGGTTGCCCCTTTGCACAATAACTAATCCCCTGAATCGATAGTAAGGGACAGTGTTATCTCCTGGGAACAAGGCTATATCGCCCCCAGAGGCAGGCTAATGATGGATGGAACCTAACGGCTAGGAGTCCTATGCTCTGGATGATGTGGCAACTCTCAGGTGGAAGCAGGCCACTTGAACTGTGTCTGGAATTCCGGTTTGCCCTGGATATCGAGCTTCACACGAAATAGATCCCCGCCGCGGTAAGTAGACATGTCAAATCCTTCCGGCTCCATGCCCGACTTTGTGCCGTCTGACCCAAATGACGCGGTGGTCACGTAGAGCTCGTTCAAATCCTTGCCCCCAAACATGGCACTGGATGTCTGGGCAGCAGGAATCTCCACTCTGCGTTCTTCTTTGCCATCCGGGTCGAACCGAATCACAACCCCTCCGTACCAGACGGCGCTCCACACGAAACCTTCGGCGTCCACAGTCATACCGTCGGGAATACCCAGCGAACTATCAATCCTTGTGAAATCCCGCCGATTGCTCAGTTCGCCTGAGGTTGGGCTGTGATCCCACTGGTAGATCACTCGTTCCACCGAGTCGGTGGAGTAGAACGTTGACAGGTCGGGAGAGAATCCCATCCCGTTACAAAGACCCAGCCCGTCATCGAGAATTTCCGCGGTCCCATCGGGTTTGAATCGCATTAGCGCGCACGAATCCAGGTGGCCTGTGCCTCCGATCAGGCTACCGTCGGGGCCAGTCGTAACGTCGTTGAGTTTTATGGACCTGCCTTCAACGTCACCCTAATGGTCTAAGCGCAATTATGCGGATTAGGATGACGTTGGAACGGGAGGTTGTGATCCGACAGGCGGCCCGCAGTTATCTGACCTCGTCTATGATGCAGGGCAATATGCCCACCGAGCGAGCGTAGGCAGGCGCAACGGGAGATATTGAAGGCGTAGTTCGCCCAACCCCAGCAGGAGTGATGATTGATGACTGGCAACGCCACCCCGCCACCAACACCAGAGATAATTGAGAAACTAGCCGATGGCGCAATGGCTGCGTTCGCGATGCTGGCGGGAATGCAGCTTGATCTGTTCACCCCTCTCAAAGATGGTCCGAAGAGTGCTGTTGAGATAGCTGACACTATCGGCGCCGACCCCGACAAGCTGAGTCTTTTGCTCCACGCCCTTGTTGCGGCTGAGATGTTGACCGTTGATGGTGGACTGTTCTCCAATACGTCAGAGTCAAACCATTACCTCGTTAACAGTGAACCTACGTACATTGGGGGGGCACGCCAATCGTTTTTTGTCAGTCGCTGGCAGGAAGCATCTCTGACAGCTGAATCGGTTCGCACGGGAAAGGCGCAATCCA
>CAUZJA010000187.1:0-5596 GCA_963579925.1 Dehalococcoidia bacterium
ATGGAAGTGCGAATGGCGTCCTAGTCCGCGGCCACCACAGTCTTCTTCGTTCGACGCTTCTTCGCCGGGGACGGCTTAGCACCATTCGCCGATGGTTTGCGGCCGTTCTTTGCGGTCGCCTTCACTTTGTCTGGCTTCGCCTTCTTTGCACCATATGTCTTGCCGGGAGCACTCTTTCGAGCTTTCAATCCAGGTAACTTTTTCAGATACTGCCCGGTGTAGGACGATGCCACGGATGCGACGTACTCTGGCGTGCCTTCCGCAACCAGATTACCGCCGCGTTCGCCGGCCTGCGGGCCAAGGTCGATCACCCAGTCGGCGTTCTTTATAAGATCGAGATGATGCTCAATCACGATAACTGTGTTGCCGGTGTCGACGAGCTTGTGCAAGACCTGAAGCAGTGCATCGGCATCTGAGAAAGATAGTCCGGTAGTTGGCTCATCCAGGATGTAGAGAGTCTTGCCGGTGGCTCGTTTCGATAGTTCAGTGGCAAGCTTTACCCGCTGAGCCTCTCCGCCAGAGAGGGTCGTCGCTGGCTGGCCGAGTCTGATATACCCGAGCCCCACATCCACCAGTGTCGCAAGTTTAGTTCGGGCTGCGGGAATGTTTTCGAACAGCTCGAGGGCGTCGCTCACGCTCATGTTGAGCACGTCTGAAATGCTTGCGCCCTTGAACTTGATCTCCAGCGCTTCACGGTTGTATCGAGCGCCGTTGCATGTCTCGCACGGCACCGTCACATCGGGCAGGAACTGCATCTCAATCTGCACGTAACCGGCACCGGAGCACGCCTCGCAGCGTCCGCCCTTTACGTTGAAGGAGAAACGACCAGCGGAGTAGCCGCGTGCCTTCGCTTCTGGCATCGATGCGAACAGGGTTCGCACCGGTGAAAACAGGCCGGTGTACGTGGCAGGATTGCTGCGCGGCGTTCGGCCAATCGGCGACTGGTCAATGTTGACCAGTTTGTCGATCTGATCCAGCCCTTCAATGGAGTCGTGCGCCCCGGGCCGATCTTTGGCACGGTAGAACATCTGGGCCACGCGCTTGTGCAGGATCTCATTGATCAGACTGCTCTTACCGGAGCCGCTCACGCCGGTTACACAGGTGAACTTGCCGAGCGGAATTTCTACGTCGATATCTTTAAGGTTGTTGGCGCGCGCACCTTTGATAGTGAGCTTTGATTCCTTGCCGTTGCGTCGCTTCTTGGGGATCGCGATCTTCGCGCGACCAGAAAGATAGGCCCCGGTGAGCGACTTTTCTGATTTAGCGATTGCATCAATTGGGCCTTCGGCGATCAACTCGCCGCCGTGCTCACCAGCCCGTGGGCCGATATCGATGATGTGGTCGGACGCCCGCATGATCGCTTCGTCGTGCTCAACGATGAGCACGGAGTTCCCAAGGTCACGGAGCCGTTTCAGCGTAGCGATCAGGCGATCATCGTCGATGGGATGTAGCCCAATCGATGGCTCATCGCAGACGTACAGTACGCCCATCAGGCCCGAGCCAATCTGCGTGGCAAGCCGAATCCGCTGGCCTTCGCCACCCGACAGCGTTGCCGCCATGCGGTCCAGCGTCAGATAGTCCAATCCAACCCGCGACAAGAACCCAAGGCGCTCGTTGATCTCTTTGAATATTTGCTCACCGATCGCAGATTCGCGAGGGGAGAGGGGCTCTTCCGCGTCCCGGCCATCCGGCCATTTCTCTGTGAGGCACGCCTCAACCCATTCCAGGGCACGCTCAACGGACTGCTGCGTGACTTTAATGATGTTCACGCCAAGCACTGTCACGGCTAGCGTTTCCGGCTTGAGACGCATTCCATTGCAGGCGGAACAAGCCACCTGCGTCATGTAGCGCTCAATCTCGTCGCTCACCTTCTCGGACTCGGTGTTCGAGTATCGACGTTGCAGGCTTGGTATCACCCCCCGGAACGTCATGCGCCACCGGTGGCGCCGGCCGCTGGCCGCTTTGTGGGCGACCACAACGCGGTCACCTTTGGTGCCGTGCAGAATAACTTCCAGAGCCTCAGGAGAAAGGTCTTTTACCGGGGCGTCCATATCGAAGTCGTATGCGTCCGCGACCGCCTCAAGTTGAGATGACGTCCAAGTGGTTGGGATTCCGCCCGATTGCCAGGGTGCCACCGCACCGTCGTTCAGGCTGAAGCTCTTGTCCGGGATCACCAGGTCAGGATCAACTTCCATGGAGAAGCCCAGGCCAGAGCAGCGGGTGCACGCGCCGTATGGCGTGTTGAACGAGAAGTTACGAGGCTCCAGTTCCTGGATTGAAATATCGCAGTGGACGCACGCAAACTTCTCTGAGTAGACGATGTCGTGATCGCCATCATCGCCGCCAACAACTGCGGCGATCACAGTTCCACCAGACAGGCGCAGTGCCGTCTCGATGGAGTCTGTCATCCGCGTCAGATCAGTCTCTGGTCCGATTACGAGTCGATCGACGACTGTTTCGATATCGTGCCACTTCGTTTTGGCCAGCTTGATCTCTTCTTCAAGGTCGCGCACCTCACCATCAACCCGGACACGAACGAACCCACTGGCGCGAGCGGCGTCAAAGATGCCCAGATGTTCGCCCTTCATGTGGATTACGTTGGGGGACAGCACCATGAATCGCGTGCCTTCAGGCTGACGCATTACGGAGTCCACTATCTGTTGGACCGTCTGGCGGGATACCGGTCGGCCGCAGTTGGGGCAGTGCGGACGACCTGCCCTAGCGAACAGGAGTCGCAGGTAGTCGTATATCTCCGTGACGGTGCCGACGGTGGAGCGTGGGTTCCGGGAGACGCCCTTCTGGTCGATTGAGATTGAAGGGCTCAGTCCCTCAATGTGATCGACGTCTGGCTTTTCCATACGGCCAAGGAACTGGCGTGCATAGGCTGAGAGCGACTCCACGTATCGGCGCTGGCCCTCTGCGTAGATGGTGTCGAACGCGAGTGAAGACTTGCCTGAACCAGAGACGCCTGTGATCACCACGAGTTTGTCGCGCGGAATCTTTACGTCGATATTCTTCAGGTTGTGCTCGCGGGCACCCTTTACGGTGATGAAATCCTGAGCCATCTGCGCCTTGTGCCTGCTCTTGTGACTGGCTTCGTGGTGTGAAGTTTGATTCTAGCAATCAAAGCAAGCCTGTCTGAGGGGGTGTTGGCGATAACCGGGATTTTGCGGGGCCGGGGACGGGTGTGATCTCTCGGAATGTCATCCTGAAGAGGGCTCAGCGACTGTGAGGGTCTCTGGCAGCTGAGTGATGTGTTTGCGGTTCATCAACCAGTGGGGACGTCTGGGACACTGTTCTCCCTGTTGACGCGGCGACTCGCACATTCATAACCGGCAGAGACCCTCACGTCACTCCCGGGGCGTTGTTCCTCAGGGGTGACGGTGTGGTGGATTGGGGGTCCGCTGGGAACGTGTCGTGGAAATCAGGGCGCACGCCATGCGCCGTTACGGGGTGTGGCTTCGGGTTTGGGAGCGGACTTCGTCTACGAAGTTGGCTGAGCGTACTGTGCGGTCTGTGGCGAAGTGGATGTGCTCTCGCAATATGCGTTCCACCTGTCGGCGCTCATCCTCGGCAATGCGCAGGCGCTCTATCTCATTTTGTCCGGCGCGCTGGAGAAACCGTAGAAGCTTGATCGTGGCGACGCTGGCGGGGAGCATCGTGTCAGAGCCAGATGGTCGGCACCGCGGGCAGGCTATGCCGCCTCGCATTGCCGAAAAGACGTGGTCCTCCTGCTCCAACTCATCGCCGCAATCGACGCATCGCTGAATCTGCGGCTGGGAGCCGTTCATCTGGAGCAATCGCATCT
This sequence comes from Dehalococcoidia bacterium, assembly GCA_963579925.1. Lineage (GTDB taxonomy): Bacteria > Chloroflexota > Dehalococcoidia > Lucifugimonadales > Lucifugimonadaceae > UBA1151. The sequence continues at coordinate 3,809 of CAUZJA010000187.1, forward strand.
CATACCAGTGGATCATCAGGTCAGGAACTGCGGTTGATTCCAGCTGTGACAGGCCGTCGATCAGCATGCGATATACGTCTGCGGCCGGGGCATCTTCCACCGCGAACTTCTCAGTGAGTTCGCACAGGTAAAAGGCCTTGGCCATCAGATCCAGGTCGACCTTCAGCTTCGCGTAGCTCTCGATAGTCTCCGCCTGGCTGATTGAGTCCAGCGTACGGCCGCTGCGGGCGGAAATAGAGACACGTCGTACCAGGTCGAGTTGTCCGCCAAGTTTGCTGTTGGGTTTACGTGCGCCTTTCGCCACGGCGCGCAGAATGCCTCGGCCTGGTGTGAGCAGGGTGACGATTCGGTCAGCCTCGCCAAGGTTGTGGTGGCGCAGCACAACTCCTTCGGCGGAGTAGATGCGAGGCTTCTGGGAGGTCATGGTCACTCCATTATCAACTATGTGTCGATAGACCTCCTATGGCTGGGTGTGAGCGTGTACCGTGGCCCGGGCGTTCAAGATACCGCCGGTGGTCGCTACGGTGAAGGGGACCATATAGGTGAGCGGGATCTTCCAGGCCATCGCTGACTGAAAATCTCCCTCCACAATGAAGTTGCCCTGGTTGATGGCGGTCAGCACTGTGCCCACGATCAGGCATATGATCAACGATTTCTTCAGCAGAGGCAGATATCTCAGCGCGCATGTGAGGCAGTGTGGGAGACGCCCCAACGGTGAGGGCATTTCATACGCCTTGTCTTCAAGCGTCCGCAGACATTTCACGCACATTTCGTCGGCGCGATTATGAGCCGTCATCTGGTCTCCGCAATTTCACTGGGCATTTGAGGGCGCTAGAGAGCGCTGTCGAGAATCATCCAGATTCCCCACGCCAATATCAAACCGCCAGATATGCGATTGACCCACGCTCTGCCCGGCGCAACTTTCTCAATCAGTACGAATCCCGCCAGCGCAGCAATCCAGAGCAGGTTCATCACGCCCAGTACGAACAGCAGCGACATCAAAACCCAGCAGCAGCCGAGACAGTAGACGCCCTGTTTGATGCCCATCGACAGGGCGCCGCGTTGGGCTTCCTCCCAATCAGTGAGCAGGAAGCTCATAGGCGTTCGACACTCCGTTAGGCAGAGGTACTTAACCGGCGAAAACTGAAACAGACCAGCGGCCAGGAGCAGACTTCCGCCAATTAGCGGCGTTGCAGTCATGGTCATTGGTGAGAGCAAGGTCGCCGAGTGCAGTCCCCATTGCAGCAAGGTGCCGCCGAAAGCGAATGCACTCCATATGAGGAGATAGCCGGATACGAATACGGCGGTGGAGACGAATGGCTGTGCATTTGACTGACGCTTTCTGTAGACGGTCCCAAACGTCAAAATCATTGGCGTCGCGGACGGGATCATCATGGCGGTCATCATCACGGTCCACATCAGGAACATGATTCCAAAATCGCTAATCGTCCAACTTGCCGTCATCGGCATCGACAACGATCTGCCTGAGGCCATGTCCATGTTCTGCATGTCCCACGCCAGATACGCGGTGTATGCCGAGGCCAGCGCGGTTACACCGAGTAGTCCGGCGAACACTACGTAGCGATCTTTTCTTATCAGTGCCTCAACGGGCAGTATTGCTTGCATGACGACTTCCGAATCTTGCTCAATGCATATGAGCGGTTGATCAAAATAGCGTGTTTTCCTGAGAGTTCAAACACCCGGCTCCCGCCTCAGTTATTTCGGATGAAAGGCAGGGGCGCACGGGTGTCCGAACTCGGGTCAGACTTAGTTGGAGTAGTCGACGGT
>CAUZJA010000188.1:0-5560 GCA_963579925.1 Dehalococcoidia bacterium
CTTCGACTTGCCGGAGTTTGTTGAGTACCTGTTCCGGGCTATGTCCTTTTCTTGGCATTTCTGCCTCCCTTCAATACTTCCAGTATCTGATCTTTCAACTGGATACGTTTGAGGGGGTCAGGTCAGACCAAAATGAGGCAACTGTAGTCGGAGTAAATAAGGTCCTTGGTACTGTAAAAGTACAGATCGGGGATACTCAGTACGAAACGCTCACAGCCGCCGCAGTCGCTGTATCGGGCTACATGACAAACGGTTGGGTTTATTGGGGTCTTAAAAAGCAGATTCCGTATCGAAAGCCAACTGTGAGCAAGAGCGCTAGCCCATAGTTGATCGCAGACTTAGGACGCTGGGCTTTCGACGACCAAATTGCGATCGCGACAATTTCGGATGGGGATCATGTTGCGTACGTAGATTATTGAATAGGCACTGAACGCGTGACGAGTGGTTGGTCGGACATTGGGTTTCCAGGATGATCCGAAGCGGCTAACGCTGCCTTATCAAGCGGCACAGTTATTGTTATCGCCAGACTACCCAGCCCTCTCCCGGTGGGAGAGGGGGTAAATCGTGGAGCCTGCCCGGCGAGGAGCGCGTTGCCTAGACCTTCGAAACCGTGCGTTCTGCTATGTAGTCTAAGTTGATGTCTTCGCCAAGGCCGGGGAGGGTTGGCATTGGGATGTTGCCGTCGTCGTCCATAGGGTCGACGATGCTGTTGAGGTGGGCTGGAACTTCTTCGTAGTCGACGAAAGGGTGCAGCAGACCTCGCTCGTACCAGGTTGTGTTGGAGATGGCGCCAATGACGTTGAGGTTGCCGGCTCCGCCACCGTGGATTTCGCAGTCCATGTTGAATGATTCTGCCAGGTGGGCGACCTTCATGCTCGGCCCGATTCCGCCGACGTCCGCGACTCCCACTCGTGTGATGTCGCAGGCCTTACTGGCGATCCACTCTGCTCTGGTGTGAAACTTGCCGTAGGCGTACTCAGGGCCAATGATTGGGATATCAAGTTTCTCACGGAGCCAGCGGTACGACTCCGTGGAGTGCTCGTCCATCGGCTCTTCGTACCAGCGGTAGTCCAGCGCCTGGATACCCTTGCCCAGCTCGTAGGCATCCATGCGGGAGTACCAGTGGTTGGCATCCAGCATCAGCGGGAACTCCGGGCCAACGGCTTCTCGCACGGCGGCACAAGCCTTGATGTCCATCTTCACGCTGGGCGCCCACGAGACCGGCGGCATCCACGTGTGGAGCTTGATGGCTTTGTAGCCGCGCTCAACCATCCACTCTGCGAACTTGCCGTAGTCCTCAGGCGTCGCAAGACCATCCACCATCTCGTCACCGCACATCGTGGATCCGTATGCTGCCACCTTGTCGCGGTAGCCGCCAAGCATCTTCCATACAGGCGTGTTGCTTGCACGTCCTGCGAGGTCCCATAGGGCCATCTCGGCCACGGCCATGCTGCGGTCAGTCAGATTGGCCCCACTGCCGCGCTGCCACTTGGCGAGGTCGATCCACAGGCGCTCACGATCCAGCGGGTCTTGACCCATGAAGACCTTTTTGACGAAGTTGTCGATCACATACGGCCGCAAGCCCTCTGGCGAGCCAAACGAGTAGCCGGAGTGGCCGTCGTCTGACGTGATTGTCAGCAACGCCTGCTCGGTGTCGTGCTCAGGGCCGGGGTGGGTGTGGCCGTCGGTATCGTTCATCTTCTTGGACGGTGTGTTGAAGACGGTGACTTCGATTTTTTCGATTTTCATGTGTGGGTGGACCTACGTGGGATTGGTATTTTGTCGTGCGGGGTGCATTCTAGGGCAACGCGGAATTTGCAGGTGGGATATCTGTAAGATTTCAGTGATGTACAAGCCGCTAAAGTGTGGCTCATGTCCGAAGCGGCTTTTCAGGAGGCGAAGATGCGAATTAGAAACGCTGGAATCTTTCTGCTAGCGTTGGCAACGCTAGTGATGGCAGGGTGTTCGACCGGGCTAACGGCAGAGGAGGTTAGGGATCTTGTTCAAACAGAGCTTGCGAGCTTGCCTACGCCTGAGCCTGGACCATCAGGAGCACAAGGTGAGTCTGGACCAGCCGGTCTAACTGGTCTGCAAGGACCGATGGGCGACACCGGCGTAACGGGCGGATAGGGTCAATCAGGGGTGGATGGCCAAGAGGGTCAATCTGGGTCTCAAGACGAGCAAGGATTGATTGGACTCACTGGATCAACTGGGCAGACCGGTCTGATAGGTCCGTCAGGACCACCAGGTCTGCAAGGTCCGCCGGGACCAGACGGCGAAAGCGCTACCGGTGACTGCAGTCATACTCACAGCATTGCTAACTCAGAGTTGGAGCATTCGCACGGTGGGGGTGGCGGCGATGTCGGTGGAGCAACGTTCGTGACCACGCGCAGTTCGGACTGTAGCTGACACTGGAGTTCTGCTTGGGCAGTTAAATTGGGCGCATACGATGGGTGCGGGCTTGCAGGAGTACCATGCGGCACATATCGGTACGGCCCATCGCCCAGCAAATAGGATTCCAAGCAAATGCTCGACAGGTTCAAGGTCCCAGAAGAAGATCGCGTTTACGTCCAGCGGGAACAGATTCTCGCGGCTACAGAGGCCATTTTCACGAAAGTTGGGATGTCTGAGTCAGACGCTCAGCAGTCGGCTGACGTGTTGGTGACCAACGACATGCGTGGGGTTGAGACCCACGGTGTGTCGAACATGCTGCGCCGGTATGTGGCGGATTTCATGAGCGGTGCGCAGAACGCCAAGGCCGAGCCGAAGGTGCTGCGTGAGTCGAAGACGATGGTTCACATCGATGCTGACGGCGCTCTTGGGATCACCGTAGGACCAACCGCTATGAAGCGGGCTATCGAGAAGGCTCGTGATGTTGGCATTGGCGTGGCGACCGTGATCAATGCAGGCCACCTTGGTGGCGCTGGATACCATGCGACGATGGCGGCTAACGAGGGCATGCTGGGCCACTGCATGGCGGGTCCCGGTGGCAACCAGATGGTGCCGACGTTTGGTGCGGAGCCTCGATTAGGCACTTGCCCAATCGCCTGGGCTGCACCTTCCGGCAAGGAGCACCCATTCCTCTTCGATATCGCTTCCACCCAGATTGCTGCGAACAAGATTGCGCTGGCAAAACGCACCGGCGCAAAGCTGCAACCAGGCTGGATCACAGGCATGGACGGCGAGCCTATTTTGGAGCCAACCGATGCACCAGCACCCGGCGAGTACTACATGCTGCCGTTTGGCGGCACGCGCGAGAACGGCTCGCACAAGGGTTACGGCCTTGGTGCAATGGTCGACATCTGGTGCAACTCACTCACTGGCGTTGGTGCAGGGTTCATCACCGGCGGCGGCGGGCAATGGTTTGCGGCCTACGACATCGAACAGTGGATTGGGTTGGATGAGTTCAAGTCGCATGTAGATGATTTTCTGAGCGGCCTCAAGAACACGCCTCCTGCCAAGGGTCACGATCGGGTGTTGTACCCTGGATTGAGCGAAGGCGAAGAGATGGAGAAACGGACCAAAGAAGGTATTCCGTACCATCGTGAAGTGATCGAATGGTACAAGTCGATCAGCTCTGAACTGGCGATCAGCCTGGACTTGCCGTAGATGACAACTGATGAACAACTTTTTGACCTCGTACGGCCGTGGGTTGAGGACACTCTGGGGTGTCCGTTTCCGGACTCCGGCAGCGAGCCACTGGTGGTGTCTGCGCCCGATCAAGTGAATGGTCAGCCTGTGTTTGGTGTGCGGCGCAACATGCAGTCGGCGTTCGCAGTGCGTGATCAGTGGCTTGAGTCGTTTGGCGAGCTGTCGGCGCAGATGCATCCCGATCTATTGTTTTCGATTACCGGCGCATATGACCTCAGCCGCGTGACTCTTCCGGATGGTGTGAATGTCTGGGGACCGGCTCCCGGTTATGTAGCAGACGCGTCGACGTGGATTCCGAATTCAGGGAGTGCCGCCGAGAGACTTACGTCGGAGCAGATTGCCCTCATAGATTTCAAGACGTTCTGGCACTGTGCTGACGTCGATGAAGCGATCGCCTACTTCGGGATCTACGAGGGTGAGAGATTGGTATCACTTTGTTCAGTGATCGATCATGGATTCAAGGTCTACGAAATCGGAATTGATGTGGTGCCAGACGCTAAATCTCAGGGCCTTGGTTCAGCAGTGTGGTCGGCTACCGGTGACTGGATACTGGGTGAGGGAGCAGTGATATTCGCGAGTGCGGCGCTCTGGAACGTTCCGTCTGGGCGAAACATGCGGCGTCGAGGGCTTCGATACGTTTACTCCTCGATGCTTGGCAACATCGGCCCTTTTAAAGTTCCGCCGCAACCCCTTGGGACGCCGTTGCCAGGAATGACAATGACGGACATCTATCCTCGATGGGCCATGAATAAGGCCATCCAAGAGCGTGAGGATTTAGGCTAGCAATCCCGGCAAAAAGTCGCCGTTCTGGAAGAGGAACATGAAACCTACGACCAGGCTGAACCCGGCTACTGTCAGGCCAAGGATAATGTGGGTCCATTTTCGCGTGCCCGCGCCGATGAAACCGAAGACTGAGGCGAGGGCGATCAGCGTATTGGACACGACCAGCCCCACGGCAAACGCGATCAACAGGAAACTCCCAGCGGCAACGGATGTCGCGCCCGCTGCTGCCGCCAGAAGTAGCGCCTGAGAGCCAGTCTCTGCGCCGATACCGTGGATCATCCCGATACCCGTTGAGGCTGCAGGTCCATAGCCGCGTGTGGGGCCTTGCTGCTGTGGTTGGGACTGTTCTTTGGTCCGAGTGAGGCGACCGTAGATGTAGCGAACACCGTCGAACACGAGCATCCAGCGACTCTTCAGAACTAGGTCGCCTCGAGTTTGCCACATTGTTAGCAATATCCAACCGCCGAGTCCGATCAGGGTCAGTCCGACGATGGACTCAAGGTAGGTATCTGCTGCTTCTGGGAGAAGCGCACCAAACCAGATCGCGGCGAAACCGAGCACGATAACGACAGCAGCGTGTCCAATGGCGTAGAGCGTGCCCATCGCCAACGCCCTGCGCTTGCTCTCGTGGGTGCTTGTGACATCGCTAATGGCGGCAATGTGATCCCAATCGACGCCATGACGCATGCCAAGCCCAATGCCAGTGCCGATTAGCACCAGCCCAAGTTCAGCGGCCAATTCGGTTCCGTCCGAGAGAACTCATTCCCGGCAGCGCTCGCACAGTCCGGATATGGCGATGTGGTCTAGCTCTGCAAGAAAGCTAAAATCTGAATTGAGGCGCTGCTGCAGATCAGCGAAGTATTCATTTGGGATGTCGATCACATCGCCGCATTCTCGACAGTTCGCATGATGGTGGGACCCGTGAACAGCGGCCTGGTAGATCGTTTCGCCGTCAGCCATAAGCGTCTCCGATACCAGGCGAGCGTCACGCAGGGCTGAGAGGGTTCGGTAGACGGTAGAAGGCGTCGTGTTTGGCCACGCGGTCTCGATGCGTTGGACCATATCGCGAGCGGTCACATGATCGGAGGCGTGCATCAGTTCAGACAACACCTGCGTACGCGGCGTT
>CAUZJA010000189.1:0-5549 GCA_963579925.1 Dehalococcoidia bacterium
CAAGGCACGAAGCCGGTCATCCTGTGGGTCAGACCCACTCCAGGGAACAACCAGCAAATATCTTCACAGTCATCCTGCGCAAAGGCGGCTCCGCGCCGAAGTCGACCTGTCCTCGATGTAGCCGGGAAGGACCTGTTACCTACGCCACCTCATCTCGCCATGCGCCGCGTCTCTTCAGCGCCCGCGCTCAGTGCCCGTGTGGCAGACACCCGCTCCATCCGCTCGATCGTCTCCGCAGTCGAAGCCCCCGCAATACCAACAATCAAATGCCGCACCCCCAGACTCTCGAACAGACGAATATCTGACGCAACTTCCTCCGGGTTTCCGGTAAACACCTTCCGGCCACCATCAGACCCAACCTGCGCCGCCGTATCGTCATACCAACCAGCGCTGAACGCGAAGTCCATCGCACCCGGATCACGCCCCGCCTTCTCCGCCTGCTCGCGCACCGTAGTCATCGCCGTTGTAAGCCGATCAGGCGTATCCATCGGGAAGTTTGGATTGTTGCCAATTGGATACCACGCATCACCATGCTTGCCAGCCCGACGCAGCGCCGGTGGACTCTCGCCACCAACCCAGATCGGCGGATGAGGATTCTGCACCGGCTTCGGCATGAACGTCACATCCGACACCTGCACATACTTACCGTCGTACTCAGGAGCATCACTCGTCCACATCTCCTTGAACGCCTCAAGATACTCACCTGAAACCGTCCCTCGATGTTCGAACGGCTCAGCGCCCAACGCCTCAAACTCTTCTCTCATCCAGCCGGCTCCAACGCCAACAATCAACCGGCCCTTCGACAACACATCTATCGAAGCCAGCGTCTTCGCCGCCAACACCGGCGGCCGATGCGGCAGCACCATGATCGAAGTAAGAATCTTGATCTTCGACGTGTTCGCCGCCAGGAACATCGCAACCGTCAGCTGCTCCAAACACTCGCCCGAGTCCGACCCCGCAAACGCTCCATCCTCGCTATACGGATAGATCGAGCCGATATACCTGGGAATAATCACATGGTCAGAAACCGTAACGATCTCAAACCCCAGCTCCTCACCCCGCTGCCCCAACCGAACAATGTCATCAGGCACCGCCCCCGGCCCCCGAGTAGCAACCCCAAATCCAAATTCCATATCAGCACCTCCTCCGTTGTTTCCGCGGCTTCCCGCAAATCATAACCGACCGGTGATCCGTACCGACGGCGATAGCGGCAACCCCCACCTGCGCTCAATGCCCGTACGGCAGGTACCCGTACATGTCATTCTGAGGTCTTACGAAGAATCTCAGCGTTGACCGAATGCGAACGACTCATCGAGGCAACACCGGCGCACTACATTGAGATCCTTCGCGGAACCTCAGGATGAAATACTGAAGGTCAATGCCTCACAGCAGTTCCCTGCTTGCTTTGCCCCCAGCGCCTCGCGCTCAATGCCCGTGTGGCAGACACTACCCGTACGGCAGGTACCTAGTCGAAGAAGTTTGCGTCCTCATCGCTCAGATACTGCCTCGTCGCCTCCACATTGAAATGCACACCCAATCCCGGGGTATCCCACACATCGATAACCCATCACGCACAATAGGGGACGGTAAACCCTCCAACACGTCGTACCACCACGATGGCTCGCCCGTTGAATACTCAAATGCAATGTAGTTGTCCGGCATCGCAGCAGCAGCGTGCACCTGCGCCGCCAACCCAACCAGCCCAACGCCCATGCCGTGTGACGCGATAAGAATGCCATGCAAGTCAGCCAGCTCCGCCACCCGCTTCATCTCAGCAATCCCACCAACATCACCCGGATCAGGCCCCACAACGTTCACCGCATGCTTCTCGATAAGCTCGCGGAAATTACGCGCCAGATAAATCTGCTCGCCAGTGTGGATCGGCGTCGTTGTATGCGGCGTGATCTGCAAGTAGAGGTCAGGGTTCACCTCAGGCGAGTAGTCGCCTGTAACCGTGTCCTCCATCCACATGATGTTGAACGGCTCCAACGCCCGTGCCAATCGCAGCGTATCCGGTGCCGTCAGCCCCGGCCCGCAGTCCAGCGCCAGTCCAATCTCATCGCCCAGCACATCCTTCATCGCCTCCACACACGCAATCGTGTGCTTCAGCCCGCGCTCCGATAGCGGCCCTCGCAGCGGATGAAACTGCATATCACCACGCCCCTCCGTCTCGCCCAGCGAAAACCCCGGCCTCTCGCGCACCATTCGACTATGAAACGTCACGCCCTCTTTAATGATGGTGAACCCCTCGGGCGACGCCTTCATCTTCGCCATGCTCTCGGCATAGTCCTCCGGCTCCGTCCCCTTCATCGGGAACCGCACACGCCCGTTGTACACGCGTACCCGATCGCGAATCTTCCCACCCAGCAGCTTGTACACCGGCACACCCGCAGCCTTGCCAGCGATGTCCCACAGCGCAATCTCGATCCCGCTAACCGCTGCCCCACGGCTTGAACGCGCCCATGCGGCGAATCTTCAGCATCACCCGCTCAACGTCAGTGGGATCCTCCCCAACGATGTGCTCCTTGTAAAATTGCGCGTGCCACCGGATGTGACCAGCCCGTGGAACCGCGACCGGTCCCAGCCCATCGATCCCCTCATCCGTCGTGATCCTGATGACGGGAGAGGCCCCGATTACTGCAACCTTCAAGTCCGTGATCTTCAATCCGCTAATTCCCCTTCAGTGGTTTCATTTGAGGATCGAAAAGGGCGACTTACGATGGTCCCCACCCCTCTTCAGTGTGCGCTCTCACATATTCCATATCGAGTTCTATCCCAAGACCCGGTCGGTCCGACAGGTGCAACTCGCCATTTCGAATATCCAGCGGCCCGTCAAACGCCTGCGCGTAGTTCGGCATCTGGAGTGAAGCTATCTCAAGGCGATAGAAGTTCGGCACCGTCATCATCGTGTGTCCACCTGCCACAATCTGAATTGGACTCTGCACGTTATGCGGGCTGATCGGGATGTAGTACGTCTCTGCCAGCGTGGCTATCTTCTTCATCTCGCTGATACCGCCAGTCCAGCAGATATCCGGCATGATGTATTCCGCTAGCCTCCCCTCCAGAATTGGTGCGAAATCGTAGCGGGTGAACAGGCGCTCCCCAACGCAGATAGGCACTCGCACGTTCTCCTTTACCTGCCGCAGCGCCTGATAGCTTTCCGGCTGCACCGGCTCCTCGAACCATGTGATGTCGAACTCCTCCAGCCTGTTCGCTGCCCTGATCGCGGAAGCAACATTAAAATTCGCATGCACATCGATCAGAATCTCAATGTTCGGCCCCACAGCCTCCCTTAACGTAGAGATCAACTCGGCGCCGTACTCAAGACCCTCCATGGAGATGCGACCATCCATATAGGCGTTCGATTTGGGACCCATCTCCGGGTAGTACGGGTCCGTCTTGACCGCCGTGAAGCCCTGGGCCACCAACTCTTTCGCGCTCTGGGCCAACTCGTCCGGCGAGCCAATCCGCGGATGTGTGTACAACGAAATCGAATCTCGAACACGACCGCCAAGCAAGTCGTACACCGGCCGCCCGAGTGCCTTCCCTTTGATGTCCCACAGCGCCATATCAATACCGCTGATGGCCCGGGTAATCGGCCCTCGATTCCCCGCATACGTATACTGCCGAAAGAGCCGCTGCCAGATCGCCTCAATGTTGTTCGGGTCCTCGCCAATCAGCGATTCTCCGATCAGTCTCAGAATCCCACCACTCAGGGCACTGCCCCCACCAGAGGGCTGCGATGAGTCGCCAATCCCGCTGATGCCTTCATCGGTGTCGATCTTCACCAGCACCCACGTTCGCGGTCTATCGAGCCCGCGGCTCACCTGCTCAGGCCGGGGAGTCGCTACCGGAACTGTCACCATCAATACATCAACGTTTGTAATTTTCATTTTTGTTCTGCTACTTCCCTGGTCACGATGATCACCGCCGAAAGGGCTTTACCGCTTTACTCCAGCGAGTCCCGATAGCGCTGCTTGAGCTCTTCACTCGGCGGATAGAAACGACCCGGTGAACACTGCTCCTCATCCATCAGCTCGGCGATGAAATCTTCCACCCGCTCGTGCTCCTCAATCCACTCGATGACCTGCGCCGCAAGTTGCTGCGGCACCACCACCACACCATCATCATCTGCCACCATCAGATCGCCCGGCATCACCAGCACACCATCACAGCTGATCGGCACATTCGCTTCGTGCCACGGGCTACCCTCAAGCCCTGTAATCGCCGATCGTCCAGCTCCGAAAATCGCCAGACCGTACTCATCCCGAATCTTGTCCAGATCGCGTACGGATGCGTCGGTAATCAGGCCGGTGGCGCCCCTGGCCCACAACCGCCGAGTCTTCATGTTGCCCAGTATGCCAAGGTCAGACATGCGATTGGCGTCCACCACCAGCACATCACCCGGACCGCAACTCTCCATCGCCTCAAACTCCGGTGAATCCTCACCCTTGCGCAGACCCGCTGCCAAATCCGGCCGCGGCGGCAGGAAACTCAACGTTCGAGCGCGAGCAGCAATCTTCCGACCATTCGTCAACGGCTTCACATTCTTCATGTAGCAGTTGTTCCACGAAGAGCTCGTATCGCCATCCTTCGCCGCCCGAGCCTGCCGCGTCAGATACGACAGCGCACCAGCACAGGTCTGCAAACTAACCTGCTCAAACCGCCGTAAAATATCTTCTGATATCTCTGTTCTCGACTCTGTGTTTACCACCGCGTCTCGTTCTCCCGTGGTCCCAATCCTGTCCATCAAATTCACGACTGCACCGAGAGACGCACTTTATGCTGTTGCAAGCTCCGCCACCACTAACGATCGCGATCGACGTTAGCGAGCACCGCCATCCTGAGCTTGTCGAACGACGGCAGCGCTCGCGGCCCATACGCAACCCAACTTCAATCTTCTCGTAGGACCCGCTCCTCCAGCGGCTCCGCGCTCTGTGCCCGTACGGCAGGCACCCACATCGCATATCATGCGCGGCATCAGCCCTTTTGAGATCTATCGCGGCGAAACCGCAGTGTGTACCCACCGACGATAAGGAGAAACCAATGCCCGAATACATCCCATCCACATCAGACTGGGTCCGTGACCAGGTCGAACTCTACGAAGGCAGCGGCGGCACCGAAGGCCTCACCCTCAAGGAAACCGGCCTCCCCGTAATCATCGTCACCAACACCGGTCGCAACACCGGCGGCGTCCGAAAAACCCCGCTCATGCGCGTGGCCGACGGCGACAACTACGTCCTCGTCGCATCCAAAGGCGGCGCCCCCAAACACCCCGTCTGGTACTACAACCTCAAGGCGGAACCAAACGTCCAGATCCAGGACGCCACAGTGAAGCAAGACATGCTAGTCAGCGAAGTCCACGACCCCGTAGAAAAAGCCCGCCTTTGGGATATCGCAGTAGCCGCATACCCCCCATACCAGGAATACCAGGACAAAACAGACCGTCCCATCCCAGTCTTCGTCGCACAACCCGTTAGCTAACAAATAAAGTTCAACAACGGTGGGTGACGTGCCGTAAAAGAGGTTCCCTGAGGCCACTCGAAGGG
>CAUZJA010000190.1:0-5536 GCA_963579925.1 Dehalococcoidia bacterium
GGGTTCGTCCACTCCAGGCTGGAGTTCCTCTACCAATTGCCAGCAGGCGATGGGCCGCGCGACGGTTCAGTTCAATCCGTAGCGGCAGAACTGGGCCTGAGACGACGTGCACCCACAGATGACATGGCAATCTTCAGGCTCTACTCCGCCTCAACACCCGTCGAAGTTCGGACCCACTCGGGCATGACGTTCGATGAGTGGGCATCCGGAATTGAATCGCCATCCAATTCGGCCCAGGAGTACGTACTTGAAGGCGAAAGTCAGATCGAGGCGTGGATCAGGGTATTCGACTCCGAAACATCCAGGTACTTCGAGATAATGGTGCATCCTGATTCCCACGGGAGTGTCTTGCCACTGCTTGAGTGCGTGGTCGCGGGATCCGGAAGCAAGACCGTCAAAACAATGGTGCATGAGTACGCAATATCTACGATCACAGCGCTGGAATTGAAGGGCTTCGAGGATGCCGGAACGTACCACTCACTGGTGCGGACAATGGCCAAGCGCGTCGAACAACTCGCAGCCAATGTCGTCACGATCAACTAAAGGTGGGATAATTACCGATAGCACATGACCCAATTAGCAGATTCAACAGACACAGACTCACCAGAAACATCTAACGAATCATCCGACGACAATCGAATCGTCGATGATCTCCAGACGCTGGTTTCCACGGTTCCTGAACATATCCAGACAGCAATCCGTTCGCTCGGTGACCTGAACGGAATACTGGAAGTTGTTCTTGATCTTGGACGCTTGCCAGAAGTGCGGTTCCCTGGCCGACAGATTCATCTCGATACCGAAGCAGTAACGAGTGAGGACATCGACCACGTAGTTGAACGCGTCGGTAATTTTGGTGATGACAACCGCGCCGGTATTGAGCGAACACTCCACCGGATATCCGTAATTCGGAACCGCATAGGCAAGCCTGTGGGTCTCACTCTCCGCTTTGGGCGGGCCATATTTGGAACAATCAAAGTTATCGAAGACTTTGTCTTCAGCGGTGAGAGCATCCTGCTGATGGGGCGCCCCGGTGTCGGTAAGACGACGATGCTGCGTGAGATTGCCCGCGTGCTTGCAGATGATGCAGCCAAACGCGTAATTGTGGTCGATACCTCAAATGAAATCGCAGGCGACGGCGATGTGCCGCATCCGGCCATTGGCAGCGCCCGTCGGATGCAGGTCCCAAGCACCCCGGATCAGCACAACGTGATGATCGAGGCTGTCGAGAACCACATGCCGGAAGTGATCATCATTGATGAGATGTCCACGGTGGAAGAAGCGCTTGCCGCTCGTACCATCGCCGAGCGCGGTGTTCAGCTCATCGCTACCGCACACGGCAACACGCTGGAAAACCTGATCTCTAATCCCACACTGTCTGATCTCATTGGCGGCACACAGGCAGTCACATTGGGTGACGTTGAGGCGCGACGTCGTCGCACCCAAAAGACGGTTATCGAGCGGAAGCAGAAGCCGACGTTCACTGTAATTATCGAGATAAACGACTGGAACAACGTTGGCGTGCACCGTGATGTGGCATCCGTTGTGGATGACACGCTGCGAGGCTATGCGACACGGCCTGAGTTGCGCTGGCTTAGCAACAATGGTGAGTTGAAGCAGGAAAGTGTGGCTTCCCCGAAGCCTCAGTCCCTCGGATCTGGAGCATCTTCGGAGCGCCGTAAGAAACCAGAAGTAGTTGAACCCGATCATGTGAAGGAACCACCGGAACAAGCTCGGCCAGATCCAGAGATAACCCGTATCGTCGCATTCGGCATTCCTCGCCCGCTAATGCAGGATGAGGCCGACGGTATCGGCGCCGCGGTTGAGATGGTTCGGGACCTTGAAGACGCCGACATGCTGGTGACGACGAAGGCGCATTACGGCCGCCGTCCACGGGCCGTGCGAAACGCCGAGGACAACGGGCTGGCGGTGTACGTCCTCCGCAAAGGCACCACTGAGCAGGTGCGACGATTCTTACGGCGATTTGAGTCCACGCTCACCCCGGAAGAGAATGAGCCGCCAGAGCCACGCAAGAGCTCTCGTCGTGGCGCGCACAAGAACAGCAACCGCTCCGCCATGCAGGAGACGGAGTCGGCGGTGAAGAAGATTGAGGATGGCGAGACCAGCGTGGAGTTGGCTCCGCAGTCCGCGTTCGTGCGTCGTTTGCAGCACAGCCTTGCTAACCGCAACAACGTTGGGTCAGCCAGCGTTGGCACAGAGCCGGAGCGCAGAGTCGTGCTTCGGCGGCGCCGATAGTAGTCGCATCAGATGAGCCCATTTATCACCCTTGAGGGTGGCGACGGCGCGGGAAAGACCACGCAAACCGGGCTACTCGTTGAGCGGCTTCAGATGGCTGGTGTGGATGTACTCCAGGTCAGAGAGCCAGGCGGCACCGCGTTGGGCGAGGCACTCAGACCGCTGATCAAAGGCGAGATCGACGCATCGCCTCTCTCAGAACTTTTCCTTCTGGAGACGGCTCGGGCGCAGCTTGTAGAGGAAGTGATCACGCCAGCACTGGCTGCAGGCAGAACGGTGGTGTCTGATCGCTTCTACGATTCCACGACGGCATATCAAGGGTTCGGACGCGGACTAGATATGCAGATAATCCAGGACCTCAACCGTATTGCGAGTGCTGGAATCGCGCCGGATGCGACTATATTGCTGGATCTTGAACCTGGCGCAGCACTGGGTCGTATCGGCTCGGGTGCTGATCAGCGAAATGACCCGGCTGGGCAACAGCGCTTTGAGTCGCAGCCACTCGAATTTCACGAACGACTCATCGAAGGCTACCGTGCGCTCGCCGCAGAAGATCCGACGCGCTGGTTCGTGATCGACGCAAGCAGCAGTGTGGACCGGGTCAGCGAGAAGATCTGGGCGGTAGTGTCCACCATAATAAGGATTTAGCGCATGGGTGATCGACTCGCGTTGTCTGAAATCAATGAGCTGATTGAAGAACGGCATGTGGCCGTTATAACCACGTTGAACCGGGATGGCTCACCTCATTCCACGCCCATCTGGTACATGCCAGAGGCGGACAAGCTATGGATTATCACTGATCGAGATTCGCTGAAAATCCGTAACATAAAGCGTGACCCCAGAGTCTCCATCTTGATCGCCACGGACGGCCCCCCATATCGATGGGTATCGTTCAAAGGCGAGGCCACACTGTGCGATATTGAAACAACTGAGTTGCCTACTCAGATGGCAATGCGGTATCTGGGTAAGGTGGGAGGGGCGCGGTATATCGCCAAGTTTGGTCCGCATCCACCGTCAACGGTTATTGGACTGACGCGAAACCGGTCTGCCTCATGGGCAGACCGGTTTCCTTTTGCCTTCGAAGATTAGGGCTTGCGACCTATTTTTCGATAATTGTTATCGACTCCATGGCTACACCGGGCTGGCTTGCAGATCCGGGGTCGCGTTCAGGGATTCCCAGGACCACGTCCATACCCTCAGTGACTTTGCCAAACACGGTGTGAAGTCCATCAAGGTGCGGGGTTGCGTCAAAAGTGATGAAGAACTGGCTGCCACCGGTGTTTGGGCCTGCGTTGGCCATCGAAAGGACTCCGGGGCCATCGTGCTTACGATCGCTGAACTCATCAGGGATGTTGTAGCCGGGGCCACCTGAACCAGTGCCGGTAGGGTCGCCGCCCTGCGCCATGAAGCCAGGAATTACCCGATGGAACGTAACGCCGTCATAGTAGCCGTCTCGTGAAAGCTTCACAAAGTTGTCTACGGTGATCGGTGCGTCCTTTTCGAACAGATCAATGGTGATTTCTCCGCCCGGGATCTTCATCACAGCAGAGTAATCCTTGGAAACGTCGATGCTCAGGTTGTCAGGCAAGATTGAAAGTTCCTTTGGGTTAAGAATCTCAGTGCTGGCTATCGGCCCCAGGCTATTGCCTCCGCCCGTAATCAACACATTTCCAGAGTTCAAGATTGTCGTCGTGTACAGCCCTCTTGGGGTGGCAATCAAGCCTAACACTGTCCATTCGTCAGTTTCAGGACTCCACTGCTCAATCGTCGGATTTGCTCTGGACAGATCACCACCACTTATCACGATCACTTCCCCGGTATCCAACCCAACAATCCCAGGGCCAATGTGGTCATCGTTCGCGCTCCCAGTCTCCGTCCAGGAGTCGGACGTCGGGTCGTAGATTTCGCTCGTTCGTACGGCTATGCCGTTGTCCGTAATGCCGCCGATAATTAGGACGCGGTCATTGGCGATAAGCGATGCAGCGTGAAATGCACTGGATTGCAATCGGTTTGTGGTCTCTGTCCACGTGTCGTTTGGCGGATCATAAATTTCTGCTGATATCAGGGCTTGGCCATCGGAACCAAGACCGCCTATAACCAAAACACGTCCGTCACCGAGCAATGTCGCGGAATGCACCGCTCGCGCAGTCTTCATCGGCTCCGCCGCCGCCCATGTATCAGTCGTCGGGTCGAAAATATCTACTGCGTTTACCACTCTGCTTGTGTCACCGCCGCCGACGACGAGCACACGCCCATCCATTAGTAGAGTGGCAGTGTGGGATGAGCGAGGCTCTACGACATCTCCAGCATCTGACCACTCGTTTGTTTCGGGGTCGAATATCTCGCTGGACGCCAGAGGCCCTACTGACGTCGCACCAAGTGTCACCAACACCCGTCCATCTTGAAGTGTCACCGCTTTGTGGAATGTGCGTGCAGTGGTAATGCTTGGGCCAAGGCTCCATATGCCAGATTCGGGATCATAAAACTCTGAAACAGTTGACGCTCCGGCCACAGAGTCTCCCCCCACAATCATCACGGTGCCATCTTGAAGCTTGCTGGCGGAGTGTGCTCCTTTGGCGGCAGAAATCGGAAACCCTTTAGCAGTTATGACATCGAAATCTCGGGTATCTACTATCCGGGCAGACGCATCTGGCACATCGATTTCGAAGCTTCGTCCAAAGCCGTTGATCTGCATGAGCATGGTTATCGGAGAAACCCCGCCAGCTGAAGGACCAAGCAACACATCAGCCTGTGGCCAACTGATAATGCCGGTAAGTGAAACTTGCCGAATGACAAGATCGGGAAGTCCTATCCAGTAGGTCAGTTCAATTGTCCCCGGCGAATTTCCAATCAGCCCTGCAGGTGCGAGCGCAGTTACCTCATATACCTCAACACCGTTGAGGTCCCTGATTTCACCAACTACGGCGTCTGTAAGCAGTGATGCATCCAGGGTCACAAAGTCGATTACTTCTCCGGCGGGTGTAGATGCCAATGTGGACTCAAACCAGAGACCGGTGCCGGGATCTGTTTCAAACTTTTCGTCGCCGCGACGGATCTCCTGGGTGACGACTTCAACATTGCGAAGAGTCGCGTTGATAGTTGACCGAAAATCGCCCGGTGAAACGTAATCGCCTTCGATAGCAATTGGGACGTCCAATGTCAGACCAGATGCTGATGGTCTGAGCTGCATTCGCATCAGGTACTGGTAGCTGCCAGTCTCTTCAGTGCGTTTGAATGCCTCAACCAGCACATCCAGCGGTGTGTTGTCGTCAACGAACCTGTT
>CAUZJA010000191.1:0-5528 GCA_963579925.1 Dehalococcoidia bacterium
ACTTGGATACCGACCGCCAGCCCCAGAGGTCATCATGCCCAGGCTACAGCTAGTCGGAGAACCGAGATAATGGGTGGTAACGGTCTTGGGGGCAGGTCACTCACGCGAAAGAACCCATTATTTCCCTCAACCGGAGCGTGTTACCTCCGTATGTTGCGGAATCGTTTTATTTCCTGCGGGGGTGGTTGCGTACTACGGAGCATACGAGTAAATTCACATCAGTCCGTGGAAGTGCGACGGGTAGGACTGCATTAGTCCTACTTCCAATAGACTAATGTTATAGGTCTTTTTTGATTTTTGGCGACCCCAATAAGGAGATAATCTAGATGTCTGCTGTCAGAATGAAGGGCCATTTACTAATTGCCCTGTTAGTGTCCGTAGCGCTGGTTATTGCTGCCTGTGGCGGCGATGATGATGACGTCGTAGCTGCCACGGCCGATACCTCGGGTGGCTCAGTCGCCACCGCTGCTCCAACAGTTGCTCCAACAGCTGTGCCGCCACCAGTTGCTTCGGGATCAATAACCATTGCGATTTCAGAAGTGCCCCCACTAATTCAGGAACCCAAGCGGGATATCCGGGCGACGGGCGGTATTGGCAAAGATCTGTCTATCTACGAGACGATTGTAAGGGCAGAGCATGTAGCACCTCCAAATCCACCTCCGCAGCAGGGTTACACCGCTGATGCCCTTGGGTTGGCGGAATCTTGGGAGGTCGCTTCTGACCTGACCAGCATCACCTTCAAGCTCAGAGCGGACATTCCATGGCACGATAACTTTGGTGACTGGGGGATGATGGATGAGAACGACGTTGCATGGACGTTCAACTCCGCATTTGACCCTGAGTCTGTCAACAACGGTGCCGAAGAAATTGGTCCAGAACTCAAGAAAGGTTTTGAGATCGTCGGGCCACTGACCGTCAAGATGAACATTGAGCCCGGTGGTTTCGACCCAACATGGGTATGGCTACTGGGGAACGCTGGCTTCAACGGCGTTGTAATCGTCAACAAGGACGCGTTCGATCAACTTGGCCCGGAAGAGTATGCGAAAACGCCGATCGGAACCGGCAAGTACAAGGCACTTGAGTGGATTGGCGATGACCGGGTAGTACTGGAAGCTGTCAATGACCACTGGACGGGCATTTCTCCCAGCGTCAAGTCCGTAACCGTGGTCCACATGCCTGAACAGGCGACACGAGATGCTGCGATGCGGGCGGGTGAGGTTGATATCGCCGAGCTTGACTCGCAGACGATTCAGGGAACGGTGGATGCTGTGGGCGGAAGGGTCCAGGAGATTGGCATTGCCCGACCTCAGGGATTCCAGATGGCCGGCAACTACTGGGGTGTGACCTGTGGTGACTGTGATGGTGGCGTAATGCCTCGGCCAGGCTGGGAAGAGGCCATAGAAAAAGGTTACGCGTGGGTAGGCGATCCAGGCGATGCAGAATCCATGGAGAACGCTCGCAAGGTCCGCCAGGCAATGGCCATGACGGTGAACCAGGAATCAATCGTGGAGTTCGTCCTCGAAGGGTTCGGCAGGCCGATCTACGCATGGCAGAACATCCTCCCCGACGATCCGTTGCACAAGGACGAGTGGATCATTAAGCACGATCCAGTAGCTGCCCGTGCACTACTGGAAGAGGCTGGCTACCCAGACGGATTCGATTACGAGATCTGGATCCCCAGTACCTTCCCACCAGGAACCCGATCAGCGGCAGAGGCCGTAGCGGAGATGTGGCGGCAAGAGCTGGGAATCAATGCCACGATCGATAAGACCGAGTACGCGGCTCGTAGGCCACAAACCGTAGATAAGACGGTGAACGTGCCGTTTACCCACGGGATCAACTGGATTCCGGGAGCGACCTCCGCACGGTACATCTGTCCCGCGGCCGGTCACATTGTTGGATTCACTATGCCAGACGATCTGTGTGCGCTGGGACTTTCCAATGCAACAGAGCAGTCACTGGACAAACGGATCGCGAACAACGCTGAGATACAGGATTACCTCTCAGAGCAGATGCTGTTCATCCCGATGTTCCAGGCGCCAGCACTGTTGTTCGGCGTGGGACCACGGATCGACAAGTGGGCGCCCTACAACTCACAAGACGTAATACCAAACCGGCCCGAATCGATTACCCTCAAATAGTCGAAATTCGGGAACACTCGCGCAGTTCCGGCCTCTTCAGATTAATCCTGAAGAGGTCGGGGTGCGAGACGCTTCGACGTGGTCTCATACTCGATATCTGATGGTAGTGTTCCGCCTCGGCTTCCATTGTTCCAGATGCAAAAATCCGGTTGTAGAAGGGTGATCTAATTAATGCGCCGATTCATTGTTGTCCGCATCATCTCGATGTCGATTGTGATGATCGGTATCTCGGTCATCGTGTTCACTCTCTCAAGAATGTCAGGAGACCCTCGGCTTCTGTACATGACGCCCGGCACCCGTTTCTCTCAAGAAGTGTGGGACGCGCGGGGTCGGGATCTTGGCCTCGATAAGCCGGTCGTAATGCAGTACTTGCTATGGGCAGGAAACGCCGTGCGGGGGGATTTTGGAGATTCCGTTTGGCACAAGCGGAATTCGCTCGACGTAATCAAAGAACGGGCGCCCGCCACGCTTCAGCTTTCCGGCCTTGCGATCTTTTTCGCGATATTGTCCGGGGTTGGCCTTGGGGTCGGTTCAGCCGTAACGCGGGGAACGTTCATTGATCTGTTTATAAGAGGGTTTGCTCTGATTGGTCAGGCTGCACCGCCTTTTTTCCTCGCATTGGTCTTCATATATCTTTTCGCCGTCAAGTTCGACTTTTTGCCTACTTCAAGAAGAGGGGATTGGACACACTACGTGTTGCCAGTAACCACTCTCGCATGGCTGGGGTCTGCGAGCATTGCTCGCATCACCCGCTCGTCCCTTCTTGAGGTACTGGACAGTGAATACGTGAAGTTGGCCCGGGCCAAGGGTGTAGGCAGGTTCAAAGTCGTCTTCAAGCATGCGCTGAAGAATGCACTGATTGCGCCGCTTACAGTTTCAGCGATCCTATTCGCTAGCTTCATGACGGGTACGGTGGTGGTGGAGACTGTTTTCGCCTGGCCCGGTCTCGGTCGCCTAGCTGTTGAGGCGGCGCTTCAGAACGATTTCCCGTTGGTGACAGGTCTAGCAGTGATTTTCGCCGGAATTTTCGTCTTATCAAACTTGGTTGCGGACTTACTATATGCGGTTGTTGACCCTCGAATTCGAATCTTTTAGACGGCGCCTCAGCGTCAGCCACCTGCGCCAATACCCCTCGCTGAGGGGTGTCTGGGGCTTTGTGCGCCGGTACCCGGTACTTCCTGGCGGCCTAATCGTTCTTCTGGTGATATTGGCGGTATTCGCAGATCTGATTTCACCTCAGGGTCCGCTGTACTCAACGATCTCCGACACTAGACTTCCGCCGGTTTGGAGCGCGGAAGGCGACTGGAACTACATCCTAGGAACCGACCATATCGGTCGGGATTTGCTGAGCCGGATTATTCACGGTACCCGCATATCGTTGATGGTGGCCGGGGTGGTGCTGACCGCCGGGATGATGGTTGGCGTGACGCTTGGAATAATCGCCGGGTACGCAGGTGGTCTCTGGGATGAGATCATCATGCGACTGGTGGATGTCACCTATGCGATCCCATTTATCCTCGTGGCGCTCGTTGCGGCCGTAATATTTGGCGCGAGCCTTCAATTAGTCCTGATACTCCTTGCTGTGTTCAACTGGCCGCCGTTTGCGCGGCAGACGCGAGGTCTAACTCTTCAACTGAAGAACACTGATTACGTTATGAGCGCCAGAATCTCAGGCGCATCTCCAATACGGATCGGCGTTCGACACATCCTGCCAGGCGTAATAAATATCGTGGTGGTCCTGGCAACCCTTCAGGTTGGAGGACTGATCCTCACCGAGTCGGTCCTAAGTTTCCTAGGCGTTGGGATACCCGGCCCTGACCCTGCGTGGGGCAGCATGGTCGCGGATGGGCGGGACCACATATCGACCGCGTGGTGGATTTCGGCTATGCCCGGAATGGCAATTTTCCTCACGGTGTTCGCGTTCAACTTCCTTGGTGATTGGCTACGAGACTACTTTGACCCTCGTTTGCGCCAGATATGACTCAATTCGCGAACACAACGAAGAATGCTGACAATCGAATCGGGACGAACATGGCATCAGGGAGCGCGGAATGATCACAGGTTCAAGAGGCTGGACCGGAATGGAAAAGGCGCGTCCGGCGCGAGATGTCGACGTCCGTTACGGTCATGGTCTGGTGCATAACGAAAGTGCTGAGTGGCCAAATTTCATCGTAGTGGCTACCCGAACTACCTGGCGGACGGCCCAC
The DNA here is from genome assembly GCA_963579925.1 of Dehalococcoidia bacterium. Lineage (GTDB taxonomy): Bacteria > Chloroflexota > Dehalococcoidia > Lucifugimonadales > Lucifugimonadaceae > UBA1151. The sequence continues at coordinate 4,349 of CAUZJA010000191.1, forward strand.
CCATACCTCGCGAAGCAACCGGCAGGAGTTGGCATCGTCACCCACCTGGATTGGGATCACCTTGAGGAAACGACCCGGTCGCTTCCAGATGACGCTGAACTTGTGGTCGGTGTGGGCGGTGGCACAGGTCTGGATGCCTCTAAGTATGTGGCCCTCAAAAAAGAGTTGCCACTTGTTCTCGTGCCGACGATCGTGTCGACGGGCGCCATTATCCATGGCGTGTTTGCGAAGTGGAAGGGAAGGAACGCAGTCCCGCCGACCTCCGGGTGGCCTTACTGTGACTTTGAGCATGCACTGGTGGACTATGACCTCGCTCTTGAATCACCCAGATATCTGAATACCGCCGGGCTTGGTGACGTCCTCTGCGGATTCGCCGGCATCGCTGAGTGGCGTTACGCCGCGGGCAGAGGCTTGTCGCCAGCGGACTACGAAGAGACGGTTTCACCGAACCTCGAATACTTCAACTGGCTGGCATCGGAGTTCCCAAATACGTTTGACGAGAGCGGTGCACTCACTGCCTCCAGCGTCAAATTCATCATGACCGCCATTCATGAGCGAGATGACAGGATGCTCCGCACAGAGCACGCGCCCAGCGCAGATCACGTATTCCCAATAACCCTCGAAAACACAGCTAATCGTGGATTTGTTCACGGCGAATTGTGTGCCCTGGGCGCCGTCATCGTCGCGTGGAAAGTTGGCCAGACCGACGAGTTGCTTTCCTGGCTCCGGGAAGCCCGGGTTCGCTTTACGCCCGGCGAAATGGGGCTGACGCGTGAAGAGCTTGCCGCGACCATCGCCGCGTTGCCGGCCGATCTCGAATCCAGGGATGTGAACTCCGTACTTACCCGAGAACCGATATCCGGATCTGAATTCGACAGGCTGTGGGAGTACCTCGGCACACTTTGAGAAGTGGTCGCGTTTGCTGCATCTAACCGTAGACCGAGATGAGATCTTTAAGCGCCTGTGGCCATCAGAAACGAGACGGTATGTTCCGTTATGCGCCGTCGTTTCGATCGTGATTGCCTAGATTCATTTAGGATGAGGGCACTCTAAGCACTCTGACCGCGCGTAGCGGCGAATAGCTAGTGACCTTCTCCCCGATAACCGCGCCAACCTAAGTGTTAGTTTTCTGGGATGATTCCGGCCTCATACAGAGGAGATTCATTCCGTGAAAAGATCG
>CAUZJA010000192.1:0-5451 GCA_963579925.1 Dehalococcoidia bacterium
ATCGGCATTGCAACTGCATTCCTAGGGCTGGGATTATCGTTTGGTTGGACCTCATTTACTGCACCAGTTCAGAACGCCATGCCGGGGAACGTACTGGGCGTTGTGACATCTTCTCTGCAGTTCGCCCGCATGTTTGGCATGGCAGCTGCAGCTGCCGCACTTGGAGCCATCATGGCGGCGCAGTTGAGCGCGAACCTGGGCGGCGATTTGACCGGCCCAGCCGAGGCGTTTGAGCACGCAGAACTGCTGATTTCGGAAGACGACCTTGAAGAAGTTCGGCAGGAATTCATCGCCCACCCAGATCTCACAGAAGCAGATTACGATGAGACGCTGGCGAACGCTCGCACTGGCTTAGCAGACGCCTTGAGCCTCATTTTCAAAATCTCCGCGATCGCCTCTGCAGTCGGAATTCCTATGTCGATAATCGCGTTCCACAAATACCGCATATGGCGTGAAGAGGAACCGGAAGGTTGCTGCACGGCCACTGGGAGAGCCAGCGCCCGCGTCTGACTGATCGCACGTGGTTTCGAGTTTGTAGATACTTGCAACATCAGGAGTACAGATTGAGATTCGCGATTCTGGGTATTTCACACGAGACCAACACGTTCTCGATTGTTCCAGCGACGTACGAGGAGTTTGAGAAGAGTCTCTTGCTTCGCGGCGACGCGATAGTGGAAGAGTACGTCGAATCCACCTACACAATCGCCGGATACCTGCAGGCGGCCGATGAACTTGGGTTTGAAGCTGTGCCGCTCATGTTCGCGAGAACCGGTCCTATCGGCACGATAACCAAGGATGCCTACGATCGCATCTCCACGGAGATGCTGGGCATGCTTGCTGATCAGGGGCCGTGGGATGCCGTTTTGCTGCCGAACCACGGCGCTGCCGTTTCGGAAGAGTTCCCTGATATGGACGGCGAGTTCACCCGGGCGGTCCGAGAGATTGTTGGGCCGGACGTACCGGTCGGAATCACCTTCGACATGCACGCCAACATCTCGAAAAACACCGTCGCAAATACCAACGTTTGCATCGTCTGGAGGACCTGTCCTCATCTTGATGCAAAGGTACGCGGGCAGAAGACGGCGGAGCTGATCTATCGGGCAGCAAAGGGAGAAATAAACCCCGTCCAGTTCATTGAGATGCCCCCGATGCTGGTCAACATCGTCAAGCAGTACACCGGCCAGGAGCCGATGAAGAGCCTGGTCGATGACTGTTTCGAGGCCAATGAGCGGGAAGGCATACTCGACACATCAATCTCCGAGGGCTATCCCTACGCCGACGTTGAAGAGATGGGAATGTCGTGGATCGCGATCGCTGACGGCGACATGGACAAGGCGGAAGAGACCGCGAAGTGGATGGCGGCGCGAGCGTGGGAGAAGCGCGTCGACCTCAATCGCCCCGTGCCCAGCATCAGGGAAGCGTTGACGATGGCGGAGGAGCGCTACGTTGGCCCGAAGCCGGACGGCGTTGAAAACTTCCTGCCTGACGATGGTTCAGCGCTCGCTGATGTGGAGGAATCTGAGCACTCGCACCTTGGTCCGATAGTTCTCATGGACGCGGGAGACAACATTGGCGGCGGCTCGTCAGCAGACTCTACCCACATCCTGAAAGTTGCTCAGGAAATGGGCGTTCAGCGGTATCTCCAGACTATCTACGATCCCGAAGCCGTGCAGGCCTGTATTGCAGCCGGAATCGGAGCGGAGATTTCGCTGGACGTTGGCGGCAAGACCGACGATATGCACGGCGAGCCGATACTGATCACGGGCACCGTGGTTGAGCTCAATGATGGCGAGTACGAAGAAACTCGACCCACTCACGGTGGCCGTCGCTACTACGCTGACGGGCTCAGGGCACGCTTCAGCACGGTGGACGGGATGACCATCGTGCTCACGTCGGTACGCAGCGGCAACACAGCGCGCGAGCAGATGTATTCGATAGGGATCAAGCCGGAGGACCACCGGGTGATCGTGGCGAAAGGCGTGAGTTCTCCGCGCCCGGCGTATCAGCCGATTGCAGCGGAGATCATCATCGTGAACAGTCCGGGCGTGACTTCGGCCGATCTCGATACGTTCACGTTTGAGAGGCGGCGGGTGCCGCTGTACCCGTTTGAGGAGCCTGAATATCAGGCGTAGTGGGCGAACTGCCACTCCTGATCAAACGGTGCCTACTGGCTGATTGCCCACTGCCCGCGCATCACGCTGAGATCCCGCGGTCCGAAGCGGCCGCAGGATGACAATTTTGGCGGATGGGGGTTGAGCACCGGAAAGGCACATTAATCGAGTCGCCGCTTATGCAGCTACGCCTTCTTCGTCCACTGCTCGTAGAGGCCGTTTAGCGTGGTGGTGGTGCGTTGGAGTTGGCGGCTGAGGCCGCTGCCTTTGCGGTTGTCGTTGTTCTCGAATGCTGCGGCTAGTTGCACCTCGAGGTCTGCCTTCTCCGTCTCTGCCTCTTTGATTCTGCGTTCCAGAGTGGTGATAGTCGAGCGCTGATCTGCTCGGTCGACGCGCGCTCTACGGCGATCTGAGCCTCTGGTTGAGACGCGAGCTGTTTCGCGCTGGATGCCCTCGTATCGAGTGTTCCAGAACTCTGAGAAGTTGCCGTCAAAAGAGACCAGATCATGATCTTCCAACTCATCCACCCGGTTGACGATCTTGTCCAAAAAGTAGCGGTCGTGTGAGACGACCAGGATCGTGCCTTCGTACTCCGAAAGCGCATCTTCTACCGCTTCACGTGCCGGAATATCGAGGTGGTTGGTCGGCTCATCCAGGATCAGGAAGTTTGGCTTGAGCTTCATGAGAGTCGCCAACTGCAATCGGTTTCGCTCGCCACCTGAGAGATCAGAGACTTTCTTGCGCAGGTCTTCGCGGTTGAACAGGAACTTCCTGAGCAGGGCGAAGGCTGCGTTCTCATCGCTTGGCGGCTGAGACTCCATCATCTCCCGAAGAATTGTACGGTCGCCCTCAAGCACCTCCTGCTCCTGGGCGGCGTACCCGAACTTGATGCTAGGGCCAATGCGGATGACATCGTCCTCCCAATCGCCAAGCTCAACCACATCGCGCAGCAACGTGGTCTTCCCACTGCCGTTGGGCCCGACGATAGCAACGCGCTCACCGCTGGTGATATCGAAATCGACGTTCTCCAACAGTGAGTTATCGCCAAACGATTTGCTGTAGTCCCGCACTTGAAGCACGATGTTGGCCCGAGTCTTCTCCACGCCGAAGTCAGCTTCAATGGCGGAGGTGTCCAGGATCGGCTTGTCCACGGCTTGTGAGTTTTCACGGGATAGCTGCGAGCGCCGGGAGCGCAGTCGTTTACCTGCCTTCTTGCTGGGCCGGGCGCGGGCCGTTAGCTCCAGGCGTTTCACCAACGCCTCAAGCTGCTCCAGCCGTTTCTGGTTTGCTGCGTAGTCGGTCTGCTGGGCGATCAGTTGGCGCAACTTAGTGGCGCGATAGGCAGAGTATCCGCCCTCGTACCGAGTGACCGTGCCGTCTTCCAGCGAGAGGATGCCTTGCGCAACCCGGTCCAGCGTGTGGCGGTTGTGCGAGACGATTAGCACAGCACCTTTGAAGTTAATCAGAAAGTTTTCCAGCCATGCCAGGCCCATGAAATCGAGATGGTTGCCTGGCTCATCCAGCACGAGGAAGTCCGGCTCTTCCATCAGGGCGCGGGCCAGTGAGAGGATGTTTTTCTCGCCACCAGACATTGAGCCAATCTGCTGGTTCTCTTTGTCCTGCAGCCCCAGCGAATCGAGAGTGCGCGTAGCTCGCTCTGGCCACAACTCGGCGTCGCTCAAATCGTACTTGTCGCGCGCTTTCTGGTAGACCTCCATCGCAGCCTCAAGCTCGTCAGCATCCGCATCGGCAAGCGCCTCTTCGCTGGCGCGAAGCTCGTCGCCGAGCGACACGAAATCAGCCAGCATCCAATCGATGACGAGTTCATCATCATCAGCCTCAACATACTGCGGGACGTATCCAATTCGAGTGCCGGGGGAGATCGACAGCGTGCCTTCTTGCAGCTCTTCACGGCCCAGAAGGATGCGCAGAATGGTTGTCTTACCGGCTCCATTTGCGCCGATCAGTCCGAGGCGTTCGCCGTCGTTGATGCCAAAGGAAACATCGCGCAGAGCGGGTGTTGCTGCGTAGCTGACAGCGATATTGTGGAGGTTTGCGAGGCGCATAGTGTCACTATTGTGTCGCAGTGGGGAGTGGTTTGCTTGCGGGGGGATCGGCGTGGCACGGGCATATCTGCCCGTGCGAGCAGTCACTCAGTTCACCAATAATCGTCAGAGCTGCAACGTCATCCCGGCTATCTCCCAGAGATAGGAAGGGTATGAATTATCGGAATGGTTCCCGTTCGGGGAGGCTGTCCAGGTCTACTTCTGTGACTGTGGGGAGGAACCGGTTGTCTCGGGAGCGCTTGTAGGCATCCTGGACGCGTTTTGTTGAGACTGCGTAATCAGTTGTGAGGACGAACTTTCCGGCTGCGGTGAACCGGGACAGTGCTGTCTCTAGTTCGATAGTTATCGCCGGGTCTGTGGCGACGTTCTTGAACTCGTAGCCGTAATAGACGCTCTCCATTCCGATGCCGTCGACTACGTTTAGATATGCCGGGTCTTCGCCCAGTTCAGGGGCGTTTTGCGGCACGATCAGGAAGTTGGGATTCTTGGATTTCGCATATGCAGATAGCTCGGTAACGAAGTCGATCATGCGCTGACGGGCATCGGGAACGCCGCGTTCCTCGAAGAACTCGCAGGCGTCGATGATGTCGAGGTAGACGCCGTCAAATCCGACAGAGATCACACGGTCGAGGTAGCTGCTGTCGCTTCCGAAGATGTTCGACTGCCAGTTATCGTCCCAGAACTCGACTTTGTAGTTGCCTTCCCAGTCCGGGTTCTCCTGCACAAGCCAACTGGGCGAGCCGGGTTCCCAATCCTCTTGCCAGTAGTAGCGGTAGTCTTCCGCCTCACCTACGGACACATACGCGATCACTTTTGCTGGCCCGGTCATCTCATCTCGAAGGTTGTCAATCTCCTCCGTGCTGAACGCAGTTCCGTCAGAGCCGTCGAAGGCGTAGTCAATCACCGCCACTGATGGATGATGCGCTGCGATCGCATCCAGGTCCACATCAGATAGCCAGTAGATATAGGAAATGGCTCCAGGGAGACCTATGGAGACCTCGAGTGCGATCGTTGTGGGGGAAAGCGGAACCTGTATCGCTGTGCTGATTGCTGTGGTTGTCATGACTAACGGAGGCTGATTCAAACTCGCGCTTAGATCAGTTGTGTGGTTCGGGATGTGCGTCTCAGGAACTTCCGTAATAGTCGGCATGGGTGGGGGAGCGGACGTTGGTGAAGGGGCAGTTGCGACGCTGGGCACAACAACCAGCACTCGTATCGGTGTGGGCGGTGGTACTGTCTCGGGTACCGGTGTGAGGGTTGGCGCGAGTAGCTTA
>CAUZJA010000193.1:0-5430 GCA_963579925.1 Dehalococcoidia bacterium
GCAAACGCAGAATGCTGGCAGCCATCGGTGGCTCAGGTGATCAGCTACTAGTGAATGACGGAGCCACAACGGCGCTGGTCGACAAAGGCAGCAGCCTGCTCCCTCCCGGCATCGTGGATGTTCACGGGACTTTTGAGCGGGGCGCGTTTGTGGCGATTGCCGATGGCGAAGGAGAAGTGATCGCCGCCGGGCGCTCGAACTACTCGTCTGACGATATTCGTTTGATCAAGGGACTCCGATCTACAGAGGCTCATGAGAAACTTGATAATGACTACGGGGACGAGGTCGTGCACCGGAATAACCTGGTACTCGTCCGCATGCAGACAAACACCGCGAAGGACAACCGATGACCACTGTTGAGTCCAATCTGGTCGCCATGGGCGCAAGAGCTCGTGATGTCTCGCGTGAGTTGGCCCGAGTCCCCGCAACGTCTCGCATCGCAGCGATGCACGCGATAGCTCACGCGCTACGAACCAACGCTGATGCAGTGCTGGCGGCAAATGCCGCCGATATGAAGGCCGCTGAGGCTTCTGGATTGCGATCAAACCTGCAAGATCGACTGCTCTTGAATCCGGAGCGGCTGGAAGTTCTCGCTCAAAGCGTTCTGGACGTCGCAGCAATGCCGGACCCGGTTGGAGAGGTTGTTGATTCCACCGTGAAGGGCGATGGCCTTCGGATTGAGCGCCGGAGAATCCCTCTTGGCGTAATTGGGCTGATCTACGAAAGCCGTCCCAATGTCACCGTGGATATGGCAGCGCTCTGCCTGATGTCAGGCAACGTGGCGATCATGCGGGGCGGCAGCGAGGCGTTCAAATCCAACCTAGCGCTCTCAGCGCTGGTGCGCGATGCAATCGAGTCAGAAGGCGTGCCCGCTGACGCTATCCAATTTATTGAGGATACCGATCGGGCATATGTGTCCGAAATGCTGAACTTGAACAAGTACATCGACCTGCTAATCCCTCGCGGCGGCGCAGCGTTGATCAACATGGTCAAGGAAAAAGCGACGATGCCGGCCATCACAGGTGGCATCGGAATTTGCCACACGTATGTAGATGATGCGGCTGACCTCGAAAAGGCAGTGGCAATAGTCCACAATGCCAAAACCCAGCGTCCCAGCGTATGCAACGCCCTGGACACTGTGCTGGTTCACGCAGATGTCGCCGAGGCCTTCTTGCCTTCTATGGCCAACAGTCTGTGGGCCGATGATGTGGAGCTTCGAGGCGATTCGCGCACGCTGTCGGTTTTGGAGCCATCGGCCAGTTCATCCGAGCACACGCAGCTTCTCAAACGAGCGGGCGACGAAGATTACGACACCGAATTTCTGGGCATGACCGCTGCGATTCGAGTAGTTGACGATTTCGACGAAGCGCTGTCCCACATTGAAGAGCATGGTTCGAATCACTCTGAGGCGATAGTCACGGAAAACGCTGAAAGAATCGAAAGATTCTTGAACGAGGTTGATGCAGCGGCGGTGTTCGCCAACTCTTCCACGCGATTTAACGACGGCGGTGAATTTGGGCTTGGCGCAGAGGTGGCCGTCTCCACGAACAAGCTGCACGCCTACGGTCCAATGGGCGTAAAAGAGATCATGAGTTCCAAATGGGTCGTCATTGGCGATGGCAACGTCAGAGCCTAGACAACCCACTCCTTGAGGAAACATATTGCCTAATTTCTACTTTGAGCGCGAGGCGCGCACCGCTGCATCTGAGTGCTACACAATCATGGAGGCGGGAGAGGCCGTAGGGCGCCTGGATCTCCACTTTACCCGCACGATGGTTCATGGAACGCTGACCATCGCTGAGAGCCTGACTCAGGAGTCAATCCAGGAGCTGGTCGAGATCATAGATGAGGACATCGTGGACGCCGTTGGGATCGATCGAGAAGAGCTGGTAATTCACGTACACCAGGGTAGAGATCTTGGGGTCTATACAAATCACGAATTTGGCGCAGCCGGAAGCGGGCAACCACCGGGCGGCGCATGAGTTCGCAAGCTGATAGGCCGCTCTTCGATGCGCACACACACATCCTGCCAGAGTCATTTCGCAGCGATCGAGCCGCATATGCCGACCGAGACGCCACGTTTGCCGCGCTCTTAGCGTCGCCAGAAGCGAAGGTCGCAACGGGCTATGAGTTGATCACGTCGATGAGCGAGTCGGGGATCGACCGTTCGGTGACGCTGGGCTACGGCTGGACCGATCTGGATGTCGCCCGGGAGAGCAATGATTACCTGCTGGATCAGTCAGCGAAGCACGCTGAGCAACTGATCCCGTTTTGCTCAGTAAACCCGATGTGGGGCGATCAGGCGTTGGACGAGATTCGCCGATGCGCTGAGCGCGGGGCGAAAGGCATTGGTGAGTTGCATCCCGACACTCAGGGATTTCGGCTTTCAAACACGGAGTTGCTCAGGCCGATGATGTCACTGTCGTTAGAACTTGACCTGGTGGTGCTGACACACTCATCCGAGCCCGTTGGGCACCCGTATCCTGGCAAAGGAACGGCAACGCCATCCGAGCTTGAAGCATTCCTGCAGGCATTTCCAGAGAACAAAATCGTATTCGCGCACTTCGGGGGTGGCTTGCCGTTCTACGCCCTGATGCCGGAGGTGAAAAAGGCGCTGGAAAACTGCTACTTCGACACCGCCGCAGCACCATTTCTCTACACACAGGAGATCTACGGGCAGATGGCAGCACTCATAGGTTCAAAACTCATCTTCGGCAGTGATTTCCCTCTGATCGCGCAGTCCCGGGCATTGGATCATCTCCAAGGCAGTGCCGTTACGCCAGAAGTGGCTGAACGCCTCAACGCGGGTGCACACGGGCTGTTTTCATAATCTGAGGCCCGCAATGGCTGAAATGGTTGTGATTGGCGGGAGCCGAGCCTAAGATTCCCACTCCTGGCAGTACCACTAGATGAGTCATCCGGCAGGGCACATGAAAGTATTAGTGACATCGGCGAATTCCAGATTAGGAAAGATCGCCGCAGCGGGGCTGACATCGGCACACGATGTAACGCTCACAGACCTCCCGCAGTTCGTTGAAGCCAACGACGGCGTGGTTGCCAATGATCTGAATCACGATGATGCGACAGACGGTCTTGTTTCGGGAATGGACGCAATCGTATTCCCGGGTATCGAGGCCCACGCTGGCGACGCTAGCTGGTTGCTCGATCACCACACTCGACGCTCGTACAACGTGCTGCGGGCATGCGTGGATGCTGGTGTGCCACACGCTATCTACTTGAGCACGCTCCTGGTCCTTGATGACTACGAAGAGCGACTCACCGTGACTGAGCGCTGGCGGCCACTGCCATCGACGGATGACGAGATGCTGGCAGTGCATCTTGGCGAGTACGTATTCCGTGAGTACGCAAGAGAAGAGCCAATCTCGACGACTATCCTCCGACTGGGATTCCCAATCGTGGACGGAGATCGTGACAGCGCAAACGCGGGCGGTACCGCGGCGTTGGCCACTGATGACGCCGGCCTGGCCATCAACGCCACCGTGGAAGCAGAGGGATCTGGTTACAGGGTCCTCCACATCCAATCGCCGGTGCCCAACGCCCGCTACCTGCTGGGTGACGCAGAAGCAGCAATTGGTTTCCCAGTTGCGGCAGGGGAGGGTGCAGCACGATGAAGATTCTCATTCTTGGTGGAAATGGCATGCTTGGCCCATCCGTCATCGACAATCTGGGCAGCAGACATGAACTTCGCGTCACCGATATCAACGAATTGGATACGGAACACGACTATCGGCAGGTGGACGTCGCCAATCTGGATCAAGTTGTAAGCGCTGCAGAGGGCATGGACGCGATCATCAACTTGTCCGTCCTTCGGCCAGATCGGAAGATCGCATTCGATGTGAACACACGCGGCAACTACAACATGGCAATCGCCGCCAGAACTCATGGCATTCGCCGGTTGATCAACACTGGGCCACATTTTCAGTTGGCGGGTCCGAACTATGAGGAATTCAATTTTGAGTTGAGCCCTGACATGCCCCCGCAGCCGGGAACTCGTCTCTATGCGATAACCAAGGCCCTTGGTCAAGAAATCTTAAAGGTGTTTGCGGAACGTGAAGACATCTACGTTCAAACGCTGTTGTTCTACAACTTCTATGAGGCCGAATCACTGGCGCACCCAAGTGGCGGCCCACGAATTGGCACCGATCTGACGCCATTCAGCGTCTCGTGGACTGACGCGGCTCAGGCGATACGTTGTGCTGTCGAAATTCCCTTCGGCCAACTTCCAACCAGGTGCGAGACCTACAACATCTTCACGGACTTGCCGCATCAGAAGTTCGACAACCGTAAGGCACGAACACAACTCGGCTGGCAGCCTCGGCACTTTCTGGAAGGTGTTTGGACCAAGCCGATCACCTAGATCACAGCGAATCCCATCAGATCAATATACGGAGAAGAACGTTGCAACTGGTTTTCATCACTCTCGCCGGCGAACACCTAATCAAGGTTCTGGAATTGGACGCAGATGGCGGTCTCCACGACCGACTTGAGGTGCCAATGGGCGGAGGGCCTGGACCGCTGGCGTTTTCGCCTGACAAATCAGTGCTCCACGTGGGAATCAGATCTACCAATGAGATGGCCAGCTTCGGGGTGCATGATTCAGGTGAGTTAACGGAGATTAGCCGTATAGACCTTGAGTCTGATCCCTGTTTCATCTCCACGGACAACGCTGGAAACTTCCTACTGTCGGCGTACTACGAGGCCGGGCATGTTGCCGTTCACGGCATTGGCCCCAACGGTGGAGTTGAGGGGCCGGCCATTGAGTGGCGTGCGACTGCACATCGTGCTCATTGTGCGTTGACAGACGCCACAAACAGTCATGTGTTCGTGCCACATGTGGACGACTCCAACGCAATATTCCAGTTCAATTTCGATGAATCCAACGGGACTTTAACGCCAAACAGCCCATCGAAAGTCGTGCCGCCGGATGGCGATGGTCCGCGCCACTACCGATACCACCCGTCGGGGCGGTTTGTGTACTTCGACAACGAGCAAGGCAGCAGCGTTACCGGTTACCACCTCTCTGCATCAGACGGAACTCTTTCGCCGTTCCAGACGGTTTCGACGCTTCCGGATGGGTTTGCTGACGACAACTCATGCGCGCAGATCCACATGAGCGAAGACGGCAGATTCCTGTATGCGTCCAACCGCGGTCATCATTCGATTGCAATGTTTGAGATTGATGGCGAGACTGGCGCTCTGACATCCCTCGGTCAGCAATCGGCACCGCCAACTCCACGGGCCTTTGCGATAGATAACTCGCAACAATTCATGCTCGTAGGCGGGCTGGACGAGGGGGAATTGGCCACTTATTCCCGTGACCTGAATTCAGGGCTGCTTACCTACGTTGGGACGCGCGACATTGGCGATCAGCCAATGTACTTCCTGTTCAAGAACGTCTAAGATCGGAAG
>CAUZJA010000194.1:0-5387 GCA_963579925.1 Dehalococcoidia bacterium
ATCCGGCCTCACAGCTCACTCGGATACCGACCACCAGTGCCTGAGGCAATCATGCCAGCGCTTCGGTTGGTCGCAAATCCGAGATAATAAGTGGTAACGCTATCGGGGGCAGGTCAAGCTCGCTCTCGCCAAGAAAGTTAACGAGAAAATTAAAGAGATGAAGAAGCAGAAGAAAGAGCGCAAGAAGGCAGCCAAAGCTCGCAGCTAGCTGTGCGCTCTTTGCCCCCGTGACCTGCAGTTCAGTCTGGATGTAACCTTTCTGCCGCAACGCGCCTCACATAGGCGCCGTAATTCCATCGAGTTTATGGAGCGGCAGATGCCACACGGCAGATTCTTCGAAGAGTTCACTACGGGTGAAGTGATTCAACACTGGCCCGGACGCACGATCACCGAGACCGACAATACATGGTTCTCGTTATTGACGATGAACCAATCTCCACTGCACGTGGATGCCAACTACAACGCTAAACATTCCCGTTGGGGGCAACCTATAGTTGTCGGGTTGCTGGTGATGTCGATTGCAGTAGGACAGTCCGTAGCGGACATTTCTGCATACGCTGTGGCGAACCTCGAATACGAGAAGGTGACGCACGACGGCCCGACGTTTGCTGGAGACACGATCTATTCTGAGAGCACGATTCTTGAGACTCGCCTGACATCAAGTGGTGAGACTGGAATCGTCTATCTGGAGACACGTGCTCGGAATCAGAATGACGAACTGGTCATGACGCTGAGACGACGAGTTATGATTGCCTCACGAACTCACCCCACGCTTGGCGCTGGCAAGATTCCTGGCCGCCCAGAGGTGTCTTAATGGGGCCGTCTTTGGTGATGCGCCCGCCGCTTGAAGGTGTTCGAATCCTTGCGATATCTCAGTTTGGCGCGGGGCCGTTTGGCACAAACGTCCTGGCAGATCTGGGTGCAGAGATCATCAAGATTGAAGACCCCGGAGTCGGTGGCGATGTTGCTCGCTACATTCCGCCATTTGAGATTGATGGCGATTCGCTCTACTACCAGTCTTTCAACCGAGGGAAGAAGTCAATCGCTCTTAACCTGCGTTCGGAAGGCGGAATGGCGACGCTGCGTGAGCTTGTGAACGTCTCTGACGGGGTGTTCAACAACCTGCGCGGTGACTTACCCGCCAAATTGGGGCTCGACTACGAAGCACTGAGCAAGATCAAGCCGGAGATCGTCTGCTGCTCGCTGTCAGGCTTCGGCAAGACCGGGCCGATGGCAGCTACTCCGGGATATGATTACCTGATCCAGGGCTACGCTGGGTATATGTCGATCACCGGTGAGCCAGACGGTCCGCCGGGCAAATGCGGCGTATCGATCATCGATTTTGCGGGTGGCTACGCCGCGGCGCTTGGCCTGATGGTGGGCCTGTTTGATGCGCAGAGAAATGGCGTTGGGCGTGACGTTGATGTGTCGCTGCTGGACACAGCTATTGCGATGCTTTCGTACTTCGCCACGTGGACCCTCAATCGTGACTGGGAGCCAACCAGAACGGAAAACTCATCGCACCAGACGCTTGTGCCATCACAGAATTTCCAAACAGCAGACGGCTGGATTGTAATCTTCTGTGCCAAGGAAAAGTTCTACCAGAATCTTGTTGAAATCATGGATATGCCTGAACTGGCAGCCGATCCGAGGTTCAATTCATTTGCAGCGCGTCTTAAGAATCGGACAGAGTTGCTGGCGCTGCTTTCAGAGCGCTTCTTGGGACGCACGACAATTGATTGGCTCACGCTGCTGAACGGCAAAGTGCCGTGTGGGCCGGTGAATGATGTTGCCGGTGCGCTGGAACTGGATCAGGTGCAGGCCAGAGAGATGATCATTGAGGTTGAGCACCCGGAATACGGCACGATTCGCGAGGTGGCAAACCCGGTCAAGATGGCCGGTGAAATCAAGCACCCCCCCCCTGCCCCGAAGCTGGGTGAGCATACGGACGATGTGTTGCAGACGTTGCTTGGTTATGGGGACGCTAAGGTCGATGAGCTGCGTGCGGCGGGGGCGATTGCGTAGTTCGCACTAGGTGAACGAGAAGTTGAGCGCTAGCTCGGTCTCGATCTTCTGGAACCAGCCGATCACTTCCTTGTGATACGGGATTCCCTCAGCCGTTCGTTTGTCGGTCTCTTCTGCTTCCAGGAGGCCGGCGTAGACGACTCGTTCGTGCGGCGGTGCTGGTGGGGTGTCGACCAGCGCGGTTAGGAATTCGTCCATATCTGACTTGAACTTGGCGAGGTCGGTGAATGAGTCGACGTTGTAGGCGGTGAGGTGGAATCCGGGCGTGAGTGCGAGGAAGCCTGGGCCGATGCCGGTTAGCGTGCTGCCAAGGATGTCGATTACTGCGGTGAAGCCATAACCCTTGTGGGAGCCTTGCTCACGTGTGCCGCCGATGGGAAGCATGTGATGCTCACTGGGGAGCGGTCCCTCTTCCATGATGGGTGTTCCATCTGGCATCGCGAGCCAGCCCGGGAGGATTTCTGCGCCGATGCGTTCCATCAGGCGTACTTTGTTTCCAGCGATCTGAGATGTGCCGACGTCGAAAACGAAATCTGGCATCTTGTCAGCCGGTGCAGCGTATGCAATGGGGTTGGTGCCGAACATCGGCTCTCCGCCGAATGTAGGCACAGTGCTGAGGCTTCCGCTGGTGGTCATAGCGACGCCGATCATGTCTTGATCCGACGCCCGCATGGCGTGGTAGCCGGAACCGCCCATGTGACCAACGTTGTGCACACAAACGGACCCCATGCCGAATTCGCGTGCCTTCTCAACGGCCATGTCCATCGCTCGTGGAGCGACGTGCAGTCCAATTCCGCCGCCGCCATCGATCACTGCAGTGGCGTCAGATTCTCGCTCAACCGTAATCGTGGGAGTTGGATTGAGTTTGCCGTCCTGGTATAGCTTCACGTAGTTACGGAGCATATTGGATACACCGTGGGTCTCAACTCCCCGCAGGTCGTTCTTCATGAGAACGTCAGCCGCGAGCATAGCGTCATCGTCCGAGAGACCCATTGCGAGGAAGATCGCCTCTGTGGCGGGGCGCATCTCCTCAATGGTTACGTAGACGCGGTCTTTCTCTGGGACTTTGAATCGCTCTAGCACTTGGTACCTACTCCCGGGTCTTCGTTTGACGGCTACTAAACCTAATACTCAGGCTTTGCCTTCGAGTCGGCTTCGGCCTTCGATTGCTTCTCTGTTGACGCAGTATGGGGGCCAATCGCCGTTGAGACCAGCCAGAACGTTCTCGACACACATCATTGCCATCTTCATACGAGTGTCGTCTGTTGCGCTGGCGACGTGTGGCATGACGATGCAGTTATCGAGGGTTAGCAGCAGATGATCGGCGGGTAGAGGCTCTGGGACGGTCACGTCGATAGCGGCGCCTGCGATCTCGCCAGATTTCAGCGCTTCATATAGCGCTTCCTGGTCGACAACTGGGCCTCGAGTGGTGTTCACGAAGAACGCTGATGACTTCATGAGCTTGAACTGCTCAGTGGACATGAGGTTGGTTGTCTCTGGCGTGAGCGGGTTGTGCAGAGATACATAGTCTGAGCGCTGCAGCAGCTCTTCTAACGAGTCCACGTATGTGGTTCCCGGGATGTCATTGCGGGGATTGCGGTTGTGGTAGAGCACTTCCATATCGAATCCGAGGGCGCGCTTTGCAACTTCGGAGCCGATGCGGCCCATGCCAACGATGCCCATCGTCTTGTGGTGGATGTCTGTTGCCAGGTATCCGATCGGATCAAAGTCGCCCCACTCACCGGACTTCACGATTCCGGGCAAGTCGTGGATTCGCCGACCTAACGCCATCACGAGCGAGAATGCGAGGTCTGCTGTGCTTTCAGACAGGATGCCCGGGGTGTTGCAGACGGCGATTCCACGCTCGGTGGCGGCCGCTTCGTCGATGTTGTCGTAGCCCACACCGAACTCGGCGATGACCTTAAGGTTGGGTGCAGCGTCCATCACTGCGGCATCTACCTGGTTCGTGATGTGGGCGTAGAGTGCTTCCACATCACCCACGGCGTCAACTAGCGCTGCGTGGTCTGGTGAGTCGGAGTCTTCCCAGATGACGGTATCTGCGGCGGCTCGTAGCTCCGCTGCTGCCTCGTCAAACGTGCGTCTGGTAACAAGAATCTTGGGCATGCGGTCTGTTTTTTCCTTCCAAACATCCATTGGCTCGAATGTTAAGTGGGTTGGCGGCGGCGGGGTTGTGGCTGAAAAGGGGCTGACTAGGCGCCCTGTTCCTTTTTCCAGTTGTCGAAGTCTTCGTTCATGGCGTCCGAGAAATCGCGATCAACTTCTCCCGGTGTGTAGGTGCCTTCGGCGATTCGCTTCTGACCAAACTGGTCCTTCAGGCGAATTTCCTCTGATCGGACTACAACTTCTTCTGCGAGGTGCGCCGGAATGAAGATGACGCCGGAGTAGGTGCCGAGGACCACGTCTCCAGGCATACATGTGGCCTCGCCAATGCGCACGGGGCCGTTGATGTCGGTCTGTGTGAGATCGGCGATAGCGGTGGGGTCGAATCCTCTGACGAATGTGCCAAAGTCTGGGATCTCCCGTATCCGCTGCGTGTCCCTGATTCCCCCGTCAATTACCATTCCGCGCTTGCCCTTGGCCTTGATCGCCGCTGCGAGGTTATCTCCGGCGAATGTGCCGTATCGGACCTTGCCAAACATCTCAACGACCAGTGCGTCGCCGTCGACAAGTTCATCGATAACCCACGAGTTCTGGCCGCCGATGCGGCCTTCCTTCTTGCCCTGCGCTTCAACAGCGTCGTTGATATCGGGACGAAGCGGCACGTAGCGCGCCGTGACTGCCCGGCCAACAAGTACGTGGTCTGGGTGGAGGATCTTCCAGTCGCCAGCAAACTGATCGTTGTAACCGTTGCGGCGACAGACGCCCCACGCCTCTTCCGTGGTGACCAGTTCCATCCGCTTCAAGATGTCGTCTGAGACCAGCGGTCGTCCGTTGGCGTCGCGGTCGCCTTCCCATTCGCTGGTTGCGTCTTTGATGAAGTCTGAATGTGTTAGCTGCACTACTTGCTCCGCTGGCCTGTGATTGACGATAGGTACTTGATTAGGAAGTGACCGGCGACCGAGATTCTAACGCGAAGCAAGGTTCGGTGTAACTCTCTGGCCTCTACTCACATCTGATTGGAAACACTGGGTGAGACCGTCAGCAATATTTCATGAGACCGTCAGCAACACGGGGCGAGTCCGATTGGAGAAAGGGCAATGGATTTGAAGAAGGCAGTCTGTGGTGGTCCCGGTCGTCTGAACAGCGATGTGGGATGTTATAAGTGGAATCGCCTGCCGTAGATTACGCTGCAGCGGGTGCGGTCAGCGGTTTATTGTAGAACTGGTCTGGGGTCATTCTGC
>CAUZJA010000195.1:0-5350 GCA_963579925.1 Dehalococcoidia bacterium
CGCAGCCCTGTTCGAGGAAGAGAAGCACTTCTGGCGCCCATCAGCCATCGAAACCACCAAAGATGGCCTCGTCCTAATCGCAGACGCCTGCCGCCACCGAATCCAGATCTACGAACGAGTCCCGGAGTTTGCGCTGGTTTAAGCTGGCCAGTAGACCCCGCTCGGTCAAGTAACCGTCCCCAGAGGAAACGCGCTTACCATTTGTAGACAACAACGGAGTCTCGATGTACTACGAGGTTCACGGTAGCGGCGAGCCTGTTGTCCTACTACACGGCGCGGGCGGTCTCAGTGGGATGTGGCATGAACTGGGGTGGGTTGAAGCACTCTCACAGCGGTATCAAGTGATCGTCACAGACGCCCGAGCATTCGGGTAGAGCGATAAACCAACAGACGAGACTGCTTACGCCACCGAAACTCGCGTCAGTGATGTGATCGCCGTTATTGATGACCTGAAAATCGACCGCGTCCACCTAGCCGGCTACTCAATGGGCGCAGCCATGTGCTTCTCAATGCTGGCGTACGCTTCCGACCGTATTCTCTCCGTGGCAGCCGGAGGAGCGCATCTCAAGCCAAAAGATCTCTCTTGGGTTCGCGATCTGGTGAAGCAGGGACTCATGGAGTGGGAAGCCGCTGGCAGGCCCGAAGTGCCCATCAGCCCAGTAGGCCTCCTGGCGATTCTCAACGCCGATGAAGTTGGCGCCCCAATCAAACCGGACGAGATCGCCGTTCCAACACTGATGTACTCAGGAACGCTCGACTTGCACTACGAATAAATCAAGCTAACAGCGCACGAAATTCCGGGTGCCCGATTCATAGAATACGAGGGAGAAGACCACGGAATCTTACGCGCCCGCCACGAGGAAACCCGAACGGCGGTAGTCGCGTTCCTGGATGAGGTGTCAGCGGCGGATTAGTCTTGCCTGAACTCGAGCATCACCTGCAAGTCGAGGGCGCACCTCTACTCCGCCAGTACCCGGGAAGCCTTCGATCATGTGCAAATGCTAGGACTCGTATTTCATCTGCCAATTCAAGATAAACCACATGGAATGGAAAGCGTCCCACAGGTACCCGTCGCACAGTGAGATCAGAAGCCACACCTGGGACGGGCGAACCTGAATGAGGCCACGGGGCAATCTGACTACGTGTCAGATCGATTGCATCGAGAAATCGCTCGCCCAAACCCGCTCGATTTTCCTCGTACCAAACAGCGGACGCTTCAAGCTCTGAGGCTGCCTCGGCCTCGAGACGAATACTTGGATTCACCGATTCGAGAGACTGTTGGCGATGCGGCTACGAACGCTCTCCCAGGTTTCATCTGAAGTTTCACTCTCTGTAACTCGTCGGGCGCGACTCTCGATCTCCTTGGCCCAGGCCGACTGAACCGACGCCTGATCAGTGTCGGATGGCTCTTCAAGGCTCACAAGCAGTTCAGCCGCAACATCGGCGCGATCCTCTGGAGACAATGCCATCGCCTCGTTGAGTAGCTCTTGCACTCGTTCAATCATGGAGCCATTCTAGGCATGACCACCTTCAGCGACAAGTTCACGCTGTCGCAACCACTCTCCACCGGGGCCGACTTTAGTCGGCTTACCCTCGCACCGCGACCACGGCTTCGTCAAGATCACTTCCCGATCTAGGTCTTGTCGGCTTCTTCTTTGTCGTTCACCTCTCGCATCATGACGTCTGGGATAATTGCGTTGACTTGAACGGAAGCCGTGATGATGCCTCAGTACCCACCCAGAATCAAATCCAGAGAAATTCTGCGTGACAGCGCGACACCAGACACGTAACTTGGATTGAGACAAAGCACGCCCTCCTCGGAGAATCTCAATGCACGTTCGATTCAAGCTGGTTCCGATTGCACTCCTTGCGATGCTCCTAATCGCGTTTACTGCCTGCACAGATTCTGCCTCCGAGGCCGCCCCTGTGGCGACAATCGTAACGACGAGCCCAGATACTCCTCCGCAACTACTTGAACCTACCTCAGCCACTCCAGCCCTATCTTCTTCGACAGTCACAGCCACGATCGAAACTCAATCGAGTAGCGAACCCACACCTGATAAAAGCGGCAGCTCTGCAGCTATCCCGCTTCTCCTGTCAGACGCGTGGTCAAACGTGTGGCTATGCGACGACGCAGATGTCCCAGTTGAAGACCTCACTGTGAATGCCACGCTGAATTGCAGGCTGGACGTTGAGGTCCAAGGCGACACCCTCGTCATCAACGCATCAGGCATTCCGAATCATGACTTTGAATCGACGCTGGGTTGCTGCGCCGCTGAGATCGATAATCGTTGGGTGATTCCCCTTGAGCCAAGTCCCGATACTGACGGGGAGTTGATGATGGCACCTGAGCGTGGCGCTGTGGCATTCACCGTCTCAGGTGTGGCGCTCTACGGCCCAGAAGAAGGTCCCGGCGGTGATGCTGTGGCTTTAGAGCACGGTCTGTTTGAGGAAGATCGCCAGGCAATCGATCTGGGGGTCTGTGGCGGACACGCTGGGCCGGGCGGCCAGTACCACTATCACTACGATGCCAACTGCGTTCACTGGCACGCGGAAGACGGCGAAGAGATTGGCGACTACGCCCCCTCAGATCTGATCGCAAACGGTGAAGCGGAGCTCGTTGGCTTCGCACTCGACGGCTATCCAATCTACGGAACGTACGAGCAGGCCGCAGACAGCACGGTTGTAGAGGTGACATCCTCGTATCGACTGAAGGCAGGTGAAACCGGGTACGGAGGCATCGATGACTATGAGTACGTCGATTCGCTCGGTGATCTGGATGTCTGCAACGGCCACATCGGCCCCACACCGCATGCGCCAGACAGCATCTACCACTACCACTCCACGCTCACCAACGGCGAGGGGGATCTAGGCTTCCCGTACTTCCTTCTCTGCTACTACGGAGAGGTGGACGACGCCAGCATCCCAATCGTAGATGCGGGCCCACCTGGAGGAGGTGGACTACCACCCCCGCGGCGCTGATAGCCACCGGAGCTGCGCATTCGAAAGATACCGCATCTCTCAACCCAAACTCAGCCCTCTCCCAACACGCCCAGCCACTTCGCGCTACAATCCCGACGTCAATACTAAGGCCGCACAATCCAACTGGCGACGCCATACGCCGCGTCACCTCAATCGGCGTCAGGACCTGAAATGGTCTCATGACCAGAGACGTTCTCATAAAAGGAAAATCGCATGACTATCGACGTAGCCACCGGCATCGCACGAATCCTCCAACAAGAGAACACGGAATGGGTCTCAACATTCCCGGTGAGCGGGGTCAACAACGCATTTGGTAGAGAAGGCCTGAAACTCCTGATGATGCGAGATGACCGTTACGCAGTGGCCGTGGCCGATGCGTATTCACGGATCAATAACGGCAACAAGATTGGCGTTTGCACCTTCTCCGGCGGCATCAACGGCGCCGGTGCGCAGGTTGCCTATTCCGGAATCGCACAGGCATACGAAGATGGCTCCCCCGTCCTCTGCATCGTCGACGCCGTGGCTGCGGGCAGCGGCGAGTCCACTCGATGGGACCAGGATGCAGCTATGGCTGGCGTTTCCAAGTGGTACGGCTATATCGACAAGCCGGAACGCACGCCGGAGTTCATGCGCCGCGCCTTCACCATGCTCCGCTCAGGCCGACCGGGCCCCGTAGTTCTGGGAATCCCAAATGCCAAAGCAACATATGACGAAACCGTCGACCCCTACAACCCACCAAAGGGCTGGAACAGTCTCCCCGACCCTGACGATGTCGACGAAGCAATCGGCGTCCTCAAAGCCGCCAAGAACCCCGTTCTGTTCGTCGGCGAAGGCGTCCTCTACGCCAATGCCACAGACGAACTCAAAGCATTCGCTGAGCAGGCCAACCTCCCCGTAGTCACCACGCTCAAGGCCAAAGGTGCCTTCCCGGAGAACCATGCGCTGTCAGTCGGCACCCGTGGCGATCACGTAGTGAAGTTCATGGAAGATGCGGACGTAATCTTCGCCATCGGCGCCAGCATCTCACCCGGCCGATTCGGCCACGGCATCCCTGATGCCACCAACAAGAAGATCATCCAGTGCAACATCGACTCCTACGACATCAACCGTATCTACGAGACCTCACACGCCATCCTCGGTGACGCCCGCGCAATCCTGCAGTCCCTCAACGCCAAGCTCGACGGCAGGGCCGGTAGCCGAGCAGATGTAACGCCATCGGTGAAGTCCATCAAAGATGAAGGGATGGCGCAGTACTGGGAGAAGATGGACTCCGACGAGAAGCCGATCAACCCATACCGGGTTTACGGCGACCTCATGAAAGCGCTGGACCGCAACAACTCCTTTGTAACGCATGAGTCAGGAAACACCCGTGACCAGCTCAGCACCGCCTTCGAGACGCTCATCCCACGAGGTTTCTTGGGCTGGGGCAACGTATCCTCCCTCGGCTACAGCTTCCCCGCCGCCACTGCCGCAAAGCTCGCCTACCCGGACCGCCAGTCGGTCGCAGTCATCGGCGACGCAGCGCTCAGCTACATGCTCGGCAACCTTGAGGTGCTCACCCGACTAAAGCTCGGCGTCACCATCATCCACATCAACAACGGAGGCTTCTCCGGCTACGGCCCAGGCTTCTGGGGCGAAGGCCACGACCCCTTCACGTTCGATGTGCTGGGCCCCGAAGACATCAACATGACAGACGCCATCGCCAACATAGGCTGGAACACAGAGCGAGTCTCAGAACCCGCAGAAATGATCCCCGCCCTGGAGCGAGCCTTCGCAGCCAACAACAAAGACCAGCCCGCCTACATAGAAGTAATCGCCAGCCAGTACCCCCTATACGGTGATTGGGCCGGCTAGGTAGCAAAACTACTTTCTACCAAAGATAAGGCGTAGGGCGAGTTCTCCCCTCCCGCGGGCCTCGTAGGGGCAGACCCCCGTGCCTGCCCGGCTCCGCGTCCTACCCCCTCTCCTATTTCGGGAGAGGGTTGGGGTGAAAAGGCTGCTCCTCTTCCGCCGCCCGCGGCAAGTACCAGCTACGCTGTGCCTCAAGCAGCCTTCCGCAGATCCTCCGGCTCATCGCCAAATTCGAAGCGCACCGGCGCATCAAGCTCAACCAACACCGCCGCATCAGGGTCGTTGGTATCCGCTGCCGGCGACACCAACAGAGTCAACAGCAACCACGAATCCGATGTACGGAAGCGCCGGCCCCGTAAACCAACCAACATCAAAAAATGCACCGTGATAAAACACCGTCAACTCCTTCTGACCTGCCCCCCTCAAACGAGTCCAGTTGAAAGTTGGAAACTGGGCTCTCATGAAGGGAGGCAGAAATGCCAAGAAAAGGTCACAGTCCTGAGAAGATCCTGAACAA
>CAUZJA010000196.1:0-5314 GCA_963579925.1 Dehalococcoidia bacterium
GACGCTGCGCTACGAGATCGCGTTACAAGTATTCGCCACGATGGGATAGGTGCCTGCCGTACGGGCACTTTAGGAGCAGCTCCCTTCGCCCCCCGGAGAAGGCTAGGATTAGGGGGCTGTTCGGCTGTTGATGCGCCGTGGAAATCGCAGCAGCCCCCTCACCTCAATCCTCTCCCGGAGGGCGAGGAGGCAGATCGTACTGGTAGATGTAGGTCCAGCCATACGGCTCTTCGTTTGAGAACCGGACCGCGTACCAGCCGCCTTTTTCGTAGAACTTGCGGGCGTACGTGTTGAACTCCAGACAGCCAAGCATCGTGTGCGGGTAGCCTCGTGCCTTGATGTGATCGGCCGCCGCCGCCATCAGCTTTTGGCCAATGCCGCCACCTCGCCTATCCGGGTCAACATGCATGCCGTTTAGGTGGGCAAACTCCCCGGAATTACCGTCGCCAGTTGGCCCGTCCACGGACACCATGCCGATAATCACATCGTTCTCGCGCGCCACAAACGCCGTCTGGTCTTTTTCCTCGTAGCGGATGTACTCCGCCCATTTTTCCAGATATTCGCCAAGCTCTCGCGTCGCCACCCATTCGGGCCGGGCGAACTCGGCAAAGGAGATCGTGTGCGACCTGAACTGAAGATTTGCGACCGCTTCAATATCAGCCTCTTCGGCGATAGTGACAGTGATGTCTGAGTTAATCATGCTCTCCGAAATTTTGGGATCAGTAAGAAGATTGGCAGGGTGATGGTTTCTGCGGCCATCGCCCCAAAGAGTAGCGGAAACCAATTGTTCACGGTGGCTGCCAGGAAGCCCGCCAGCATTGCTCCCAGCGGGATCATATCGTTAGAAATGTGGAAGATAGACATCACCCTTCCACGCATCTCGTCTGATGTCACCTCCTGTAGCAGCGTCATCAGGGAGATGAAGTAGATCGAGCCACCTGCTCCCATCACCAGCAGCAGGAACACGCTCAGCGAGAACCAAGGCGAGAAGGTAAAACTGGCGCGGGAGAAGTCCCACATTATTGCGCCCATCCAGATCATCAATCCCTTTCGAGGCAGATTGCCAACGAAACTCATCGTGATAGATCCGATGAGGAACCCGGCTCCGAGAGAAGCGCCCATGATGCCGAACCCACCGGGGCGAACCCTCAGCACATCTCGTGCATAAACAGGGATCATCACGTCGATGCTCGCTGCGAAAAGTGCCGTGGAGTTGAGGAGCAGGATACCCATGATCACGTGCGAGCTTTTGGTGTATCGGACTCCGTCAACAATATCGAGAAGTATCGAACGTTTAGGTTTTGGCGGTGGGGCACCGTCCTCCTCGATTGGACACAGAGGCAGCATGGACATAAGGAATATTGCCGCGATTACGAAAAAGGCGGAATCAGTGCCCCATGTTCCAATGAGCCAGCCAGCGAGTCCAGGTCCGACGATTTCTCCGGTATTGCTGGCAATACCAAGTAACGAATTTGCGGATATCAGACGCTGGCGCGGCACGAGCATTGGTATCCACGCCGGTCCGGCCGGTCTGGATAACGCGAATATGAACCCGACGGCCACTGAGATGATGAGAAGGTGCCATGCCTCCAACTGGCCACTGCTGGCTAGCAAACCAACCAGGAACGCGAGAAGTCCGAACAGCAATCGAGATGCGACGACGACTCGTTTTTTAGGCACCCGGTCAGCCAGCGCACCACCCCAGAGAGAAAGGATCACAGATGGGACGGCGCGTATTCCGATCACCATCCCAACCCATGCTGGCGAATCCGTCAGTTCAAGGACCAACCACGCCAACACCACCATTCGTAGGTGCATCCCAAGGTCCGCCAGCGCGACAGACGTGAAGAACCAACGGAAATAGCGCTCCGCAAATACATCAAACGAGTCGGGGCGACGCGGTCGACTCGTTTGACTCAACAATGCCATATCAGAGCCTCTGGACCGTAGGCGACAGAATCAGAACCGACACTGTCACAACGGCACTGGCAATGGCAGCGCCAATCAACGCGAACTCTATGGAGACCAACGCGGCAATTACGCCGCCCAGCATCACTCAGCGGGTCAAGGTAGTTCACGAAGCGATGTAGCCCGCTCACCCTACTGCGCATGTTGTCTTCAGTTAGCTGCTGTACGGAGACCGTGATGAGGTTGTCTGTGAGCGCTCCTGCGACGCCCATCACGAAAATGAGGGCGACCGTGAATACATACCAGTCAGACTGGCTGAAGATCACTATGCCAACGTCCCTCACCGCGATCAACGCAAAGATCACCAGTCCGCGTCGCCCAACGGATCCAAGCGCGCCGATCAGTGATCCACTTATGAAGCCAGCGCCCAGTGCAGCCATCATCACGGCGAACCCCGAGCTTCCCACCCCCAGAACGTCGCGCGCGTAGATCGGGATCATCGGGAACAGCGCCGCGCCGAAAAGCGTCCGAGATGCCAGCAACAGAAGCGGCGCGATGCCGGGCGCGTTCCGCGCATAGCGGAACCCATCACGCATCGCGGTGAACAAGTTCTGAGGATCGTTCGCATCACTGTCGGCATTCGTTTCAATTGGCTGCGCCGAGGGCACTCTCAGAATGAACAACACACCCAGGCCCAGGGCAATCGCAGCGGCGTAGAACGTGGAGTCAATGCCCACACTTGCTATCAGTACATCCACCAGAACAGGCGCGACAATCTCCCCGGTGTAGTTCGCTAGTTCGCCGATTGAAGTGGCGGCCAGAAGTCGCTTCTTGCCCACCAGGTCCACGATCAGAGCGCCACTTGCAGGACTGCCAATGCTGTCCGCCAACCCCACCGTAAGCGCCCCCAGGAGAATGTGTCATGGTTCAATCGAATTGCTCAGCACCAACAGCGCAATCGCCAGGCCCATCGCGAACCATGCAGCACGAGTACCAATCGCGATACTGCGTCGATTCCACCGATTTCCAAGTGCGCCACCCACCAGTGTGAGCAACGCCGGAGCAGCCGCCATGCCACCCACAAGTCCGACCCACGCAACGGAGTCCGTCAGATTCAGAATTAGCCACACCGCGGCCAGGAACCAGATGTTCAGGCCAATGTCTGATAACCCACCCGATATCCAGAAGTTGCGGTAACCGCGCTGATCCAAGACCGACATTGCAGCCGGCCTTTTGAATCGAGAATTTGGGACGCGTGATTCCACAGGGTCTTCCAGAAAGGTTGAATTGCACCAGAAAGGTTGAGATATGAGAGCCGGGCAGGGCGCGCGAACCGCAAAGGGGAAGTGGACACCCCGTTAATGCGTGGCCGGCGGCGGGCGTCAGAATCCAGTGGGACTTAGTCTATAGCGGTCGGCTCAACCATCTCTGAGGTGGCAGCTCAGGTGATCGGGAACAAAACCCCACAAGACATCGTTAATACGATGTGAGCTGCATTCATGCCGCCTCTTTTAACTAACAGTTCCACTCATGCATGGAGTCATCGGATGAACCCTGGACGCCTCATCTCAGGCATGCTTGTAGCGGCCTTCGCTATCGCACTCATAGCTTGCGGATCGGACACGACGATTGTAGTAGAACGTAACTCGCAGGGCGACGGCACTATCCCTAGCGAATTTGTGCCCGCCGACATCGAGTCAGTGGACGTTGTGATTTCCGATGATTTTCCGGCTCAGTACGTAGCGCACGTAACCGTAATTCAGCCCAATAGCTGCGCCATATTCGCTCATGTAGAGACTCGACAAGAACCAGACACGCCAGAGATCGAGATAAGTGCTGTGAACGAGATATTAGGCGGCCCAGACGCGTCATGCGATCAGGCCATCAGCACCACCGTTCAGGATGTGCCGCTCGGGGTCGATTTTGAACCCGATTCTACGTACACAATGACGTTCACCGCAGCTGGTCCCACCCCCGTCTTCAGCTTCGAAGGCCTGCAGGCAGCTCTCGACAAGCTAGACGTGACCACTGTTGAAGCCGACGATTCCGGCGAACTTCCCACGCCAGTCACCGGAGTTCTGGACGAGAGCGCGAGTGTGGCAAGCGATCTCGACTTGCTGACCTGTGAAGGCGTTCTGGGCGCTCCGCCTCCTAACTTCACTCTTGAAAAGCGTCCGTTCACTGATACGGCGACGGTGAGTAGCCCGGAGTTGAAGAGCATGTGCATCGCTGTCTATGAGGCAGTTGGAGGCCGGGGAGAAGCGCTCACAGCAGGGTTATGACATTCGTATCCAATGAGGCAGCGAACGACCATTTCGGTGTCATCACGGACGATCTAATTGCCGGGGGATTTGAGCCAGACTTCGTGGGCGTCGATCAAGATGCAAAGAGGCACGCCTCACTCAACATCAACGAAGCCGGAGTCGGCAGCGTGGCTGTGATGCTTGACCATCGCGTCCTGGTGTCCATCTACAGCACTGCACCATCGGAAGGCGACCTAATCTGGAACGCCGATATCATGCTGGGAATGTCCGCCTCGATACTGGAACGCACACCTCAGGATCTCAGTGCCAACTAAACAGAATATCCAGATGAACACCAAATGAACACCAGATGAACAAATGACGATGGCACGCCGGCCATCGATGCAATCGGCCCGCATCTACCTGCTCGGGTACCTGTTGTGGACATTGGGCGTGGGCTCTGTGATGCACCCGCTTTTGTACGATGCCAGGAATGGCCATGGATGCTCCTACGGTCTCACCGGCTGGCCCGCAGCAATGTGGGTGGCTGGAGCGATGGGGCTGATCGTATTCCCGGTGCTGATGGCTATTACGCGCGTTACGGCGGGGCGGGCGACAGACCTGACACACTCGGCGCTGGCGTTGAGGATTGGCGCGGCGCATCTGGTGCTGGTGCCTGTAGGAGTAGTTATCGCAGTTCTGGTTGGTAACGGTTCACTGAACGAACACGACCCGCTTGACCTGGCTCCATTCATCCTGACGCCAATCCTGTTTGTCGTGCTCAACATAGGACGTCCGATGCGGCGGATGTTGCCGGGTGCGATGGTTGTGACCATCCTGCCACTGGTCATTGTGGGCTGGCGACTGGAACTGAATGACGAGGGCTTGAACCTTCTCTATTCGGCGTGGATTCGCGATGGGTCCATGGTGCTGTACTTCATCTGGGCAGCGATTCTGCTGGCTGGGCTGGCAACCGGGGTGATTGCCCATGTGATGAAGTCAGGGAATGCGGTTGCGGCGCAGGTGAGTCTGGTTGGGATATCGATGTTGCTGGTTAGCGTGCCGGCGGTGTTGACCTTGGCTGGGTTTTTGGTGGCGCATTCTGTGTATTGCGCGGATTAGTGGCCGCGACGTACGCACGTTCGCGCTGTCCCGGCTCCGGC
>CAUZJA010000197.1:0-5313 GCA_963579925.1 Dehalococcoidia bacterium
CTCGACGATCAGCCTCGATACTACGGAGAACGCTGTCGGAGATGAGATGTCATTCCTAGGCCTCAGAATGACATTGAGGTCGAGGGACTAGACGCTTCGTTGATTTCGGTCTGGACATGTGCCAGCGATATTTACGCCTGCGACACCACCTGGCGGGCCGTTTTGCCATAACACTGCTGACCGGCTTCTGGCCGCCTACTCCGCGTCTATTGGTGCCAGCAGACGGCGCACTCGCACATCTCGTATGCGGCGACCCATGGTAGTCTCAACCGTCAGTCTGAGGCCATCCACAGTGACCTGATCGCCCGGTTGCGGCATTTTTCCCAGCTCTCGATAGACCAGTCCACCGATGGTGTCGAAACCTTCTGCTTCAATATCCACACCCAACTCTTGCTTGAGCGTATCGAGCGGCATTCTGGCGTCCATCCTGAGCTCTACATCGCTCACACGCTGCATCTCGGGCTCGTCGGTATCAAACTCATCGACCAGCTCACCCACTATCTCTTCGATCAGATCCTGGACAGCTACCAAACCAGAAACGCCGCCGTATTCATCGATCACGATGGCGATCTGCGTACGGCCACGCTGGAATTCACGAAGCAGTTGGTCAAGCATCTGAGATTCCGGCACAAACAGCGTTTGGCGGGCCAAAGCCCTGATCTCAGGCATCGGGCCGTCACCCGCGTCCCGACGGGCTCTGAGAACGTCCTGGGCGTGAACAACCCCAACAATCTTGTCAATGGAGTCTTCGTAAATGGGAATTCGGGAGTGGCCGTTATCAATCATGACGCCAGCCAGATCATCCAAAGTTATTGATGCATCCGCCGCAACCATGTCAACTCTCGGCTGCATGATCTCTCGAATTCGTGCTCGATCGAGGCGCATGACCGCCCGGATCATTTCCAGCTCGTCAGGGTCAGGGGATATCCCCGCTGCGCCCAGAAGGCTCAAGCCATCGTCCAGCGCTTCGTCCTCGGATTTGGAATCGTCGTCGTCCAAAGGATGCTGGTGGTCCGAAATGAGCCTCAACAGCGGAAACTCAATAATTCGGTCGATCAGGCGAGCCAAGGGCAGTGATATAGATCTCGCCCGACTTCTGGTATAGAACTTTGAGCGCGCCACGATAACTGACAGAACCAAATAGCCACCAGCAAGTGCCAGACCCGTAACTGTGAGCGAGCCGCTAACTGAAAGCGAGGTTGTGCTCAACGCTGAAGCGATGGAAAACGCACTAGCAATAGCAGTCACAAGACCAAGTGCACGAACTACCGCAGATATTCCATTGAAATCGAGTCGTGCGACCTCCGACGGCAAACTTTCTGTCTCTGGTTCTGAGCCGTTGTTGCCTCGAGTCCACGCAATAGGCCCCGCGCCATATATGGACGCCATGAGCGCGCTAATCAGGTAAATCGCTGATGAAATACCTAGTGATAGCCAGGCTACCCATGGGTCTACGGTCATCTCAGTGCCTCCCTTAGGTGGGAGCCAGATAAATGCCCGCTGCTACTATCGCTGGGATCGTCCAAACTACTCATGGCTTTCGCCTCCGTGACTGGCTTCTTCGGATCATTCCGACGTGCGGTCCGACGAACCGCTACCAGTCTGTTTTCGTGCTGGAACCCCAAAAACGGTGGTTCCTGGTTCAACATTTCTTGTGACCACTGCTCCGGCACCCGTATGCGCACCGTCGCCAATTTCCAGCGGGGCTACCAGCATTGAGCCAGAGCCAATGAACACATCGTCTCCCACATTTGTGTGGTTCTTTTGTTCGCCATCGTAATTCACGAACACAGTGCCAGCGCCAATATTGACGTTCCCGCCAATTTTTGCGTCGCCAACGTAACTGAAATGCCCGATCTTGGTTCCGGAACCAACGTGTGACTGTTTGATCTCTGCGTAGTTCCCAACATGTACATCATCGCTGAGAACGGCTCCGGGCCGTAAGCGACTAAACGGACCGACCTCACAGGCAGCGCCAACAATCGCGTGGTCTGCATATGAGCTTACGAATCTGCTGTCTCGCCCGATTTCCGAGCTATCGACTATCGAGTTCGGTCCAACCTCGCATCCTTCTCGGAGTACAGACTCGCCCTTGATATGCGTGTTGGGCAGAATCACCACGTCCATTTCGATCTGCACATCCGCGCCAAAGTAAGTGGTGGCTGGATCAATCAGCGTCACGCCGCTGGACATCCAATGCTTTCGATACCGCGCTTGAAGCTCAGACTCAGCGAATGCGAGTTGCTCACGTGTGTTGACACCAATGATTTCGATCGGACTCTTCGCCGCTACGGTAACAACGCTGTGGTTGTCACGTATCGCTAGCTCAATCAAATCGGTGAGGTACAACTCACCGTTTGGAGCAGGCTGAACGTTCTGAAGATTAGCTCTCAGAAAGTCGCCCGAAAACGCATACCAGCCGGAGTTCACTTCAGTGATGGCCAAAGTTGATTCGTCCGCATCCGCCTCTTCGACGATTCTGACTACCGCTCCAGCGGAATTCCGCACGATACGACCCAGTCCGGACACGGGTGGCGAATCAGCCGTAACGAAGCAGATCACCGCTTCAGGGGCCTCCAGCGCCTCAATCAGTCTGGCAATCGTCTCCGAATCAATCAGAGGGGTATCTGCATATAAAACTAATACCCTGTCGCTGCTCAATGCTGCTTCACCGGCAGATATTAGCGCGTCGGCAGTTCCCTTCTGCTTTTCCTGGCTGGCGAAGATGGTGTTCTCATCTACCGCAGACCGGAACTCATCTGACCCAACCTGATCAGGCTGAACCACGACCGTTACTTCCGCGCTTGAGCTCTCCCGCACCGCTGCAATCACATGACTCAACATCGATTTACCCGCTACCTGATGCAGCGGCTTGGGCGTGGATGTGCGCATCCGCTTGCCGACACCAGCGGCCAGTATGACGACGGACCATTTCACTGCGCGGCTCCTGAAGCGTTCTCAAGCTTATTTCGAGGACCATTTTGGGGGGAAGTGGGCATGAGAGTTAACTAGAAAACGCCCGCACGCGGCATATTAGCAGCGCGACAGGCGGCCATTGAGGACGGTTCCGTTTATGTCTGTACATATATTGCTGCCATGCAGCTTATTCAATATTAGAAACCTGCTTTTCCACGTGTCAAGCTAACTTTATATCGTGAATCGCACATCTAAAGATGGTGCCAACCGGTGTTTGAGACACAGTTGCAGTTCAACCCGGCAATCTCAACCCTGCCGGATCAGCTCAACAAGCTCCCTGAATGACCGGACCGTATCCCCGCTCCATTCCTGCACATCCACGCTCAGCACACTGGGCTGAACGCCCGGTTGGTCGTCGATTTTGATTGCTCGAATTCCCAATCGCTCGGCACCCTCCAACTCACTTGAGCCGCCGTCGCCAACAAACACGGTGTCGGCCGCGGTTGCGCCGAGAAGTTCAAGCGCCGTTGTGTACATCACCGAATCCGGCTTACGAAAGTGTTGCTCGCAAGAAAACACGGCGGCTGAAAACTGACTTGAAAGAGGGCTGTGCTCCCAAACGCCCGGCACATCGAAAACGCTGTCAGTGACCAACCCCAGTTTGATGCCTAACCCGCGCAGCTCCTCAAGAGCAGCGAGAGCACCATCTAACGGCCCAATCCAGTCCCTCGTCGCTGCACGTCGTAAATGCATGCACTCATCCATGTTGGACGCCGATAGTTCCACGCCGAACTTCCGGATCACATGCTCGATATCGCCTTCTGAGGACCCAAAAGTACCCAGGAGGCGCTCATCATTAACCGACATCCACTTCTCAAAGAACTCATCCGACTGCACGTCAGCAATCGCGGCAATCCGGTCCACCATCGCTCGATATCCACTCATCGGAGGCGATGGAACCAGCGTGCCGAATAGATCAAACAGTGCGGTACTCGGCGTCATTCAAGCTCCCCACTGCGGGCACATATAGCAATCGCATTCGTCCATCGCTCAAGTCTAATATCCACGCTCATTTCACATCGGAATTCCTGAACCGCGCTGGTACACTTGATTGCTGGTTCTAGCGCTGTCTTTGGAGAGGTGGCCGAGTGGCTGAAGGCGCCGCTCTCGAAAAGCGGTATACGGTAACCCCGTATCGCGGGTTCGAATCCCGCCCTCTCCGCCATGCAGACGCAAGAGTCAAATGCGGTAACGCTGCCAGCCAAAAATGGTTGTGCCGTCAGAAGGTTAGCGATTCTGGCAGTAAGGCGTTATATTCGGTCAGGACAATTACGAATCTGACTGGAATTCGCGGAGAGGTGCCAGAGTGGCCGATCGGGTACGCCTGGAAAGCGTATGTCCCGGCAACGGGACCGTGGGTTCGAATCCCACTCTCTCCGCCATTTACTTCCCTATGGAACAATGGAAACAACCGCATTTCAGCGCGGCAATGTGAAATATGACTTCGCGTAGCTCAAATCCTGAAGATACAAAGAACTGGATAGCCTTGGACAGGGTGTCCGGACTTGGGCCAAAAAAGTTTGATCCTCTTGAGAAGGCCTTCCCATCCATGGAGCAAGCATGGTCTGCATCGCCAGCAGAACTCACGGAGGCCGGGCTTGATCAGGCGACGACTCAGAAGATCATTGATCGGCGAGATGAGATCAACCCGGATGACGAAGCCGCCAAGCTCGATGGCTCCGGCGTGCGAGCAGACACCAGAAAATCTAGCCTCTACCCCACTCGCCTTGCGCAGATCTATGATCCACCAGCCGTTATCTACATGCGTGGAGCGCTCACCGAAGCTGACGGCCGATCGGTCGCCGTCATTGGCACACGCAAAGCCTCCATGCACGGGAAAGAGGCAGCCAAGCTCCTTGCAGGCGAACTGGCTCGCAAAGGCGTCACCGTCGTGAGCGGCCTGGCGCGCGGAATCGATGGAATTGCACACGCAGCGGCGCTCGATGCCGGAGGTCGCACCATCGCAGTGCTTGGATCAGGGTTGAACCGCATTTACCCGGCAGAGCATCTGACCCTTGCAAAACGAATTCCGGATGCCGGCGCACTAATCAGCGAATTCCCGCTTGATGCCAGACCAGATGCCCACAACTTCCCACGACGCAACAGGATCTTGAGCGCCTTATCGCTGGGCACGCTGGTCATTGAGGCCGGATTCAAGAGCGGCGCAATGCTCACCGTCGAACACGCGGTGCAGCAAAACAAAGAAGTCTTCGCGGTGCCCGGTTCGATACTTTCTGAGACAAATAAGGGCACAAATTGGCTCATCCAACAGGGAGCAAAACTGGTAACAGGGGTTGACGACGTACTTGACGAACTGAATATTGTAGTTAAGGGCGG
>CAUZJA010000198.1:0-5311 GCA_963579925.1 Dehalococcoidia bacterium
CAAGATCGCGTGCTCTCCTTGCTTGGACGCACACCCTAATCGTCAGAAATCCAGCGCAGGCTTCAAACCTGACCCTGCCGATTTGAATTAGCGGTACGGTGTAACGTGACCCGCAAACAATAAGGGAGCTAGTGATGAAGGTATTTGTTGGGACGTACACACGAACCGGCGGTGACGGTGTCTATGTGCTGGACATGAACGAAGAGACCGGCGAGCTTTCGCACTCCAGCTCGGTCAGCGGGGCGACCAACCCATCATTCGTAGCAATCCACCCGACTGGAAAGTATCTTTACGCAGTGGCGGAGGTTGGCTCTGGCGGAGGCAACGACGGTGGCGCGACGTACGCGTACTCAATCGATCCAGATTCCGCTGCACTAACGGAGATCAACACTCAGTCAACCGGAAGTGACGGACCCTGCCACCTGGAAGTGGACGCGACTGGAAAGTATGTGTGCGTCGCAAACTACGGCGGCGGTGCGGTGACGATGTACCCGATTAACGACGACGGTTCACTGGAGCCGCGCTCAGACTTCCACCAGCACCGCGGCAACAGCGTCAACCAGCAGCGCCAGCGCTCCGAGCACGCGCACTCGATCAACCTTGATCCCACGAACACATGGGCGTTTGTTCCAGACCTGGGCATGGACCAGGTGGTTACGTACAAGCTCGATCTAGAGAACGGCAAACTCCTCCCCGGCAACCCGGCGTACACAACGGCAGCGGCCGGCGCAGGTCCTCGGCATTTCGACTACCACCCGAACGGCGAGTTGGTCTTTGTGCTCAACGAGATGGGGTGCACGATAGTGAGCTATCGGTTCGACTCTTCGGCGGGAACGCTGGCCGAGATCCAGAGCGTGCCTACGCTTCCGGCCGATTGGACAGGCGGCGGCAACACGACTGCTGACACACACGTGTCACCAGACGGACGATTTGTCTACGCGTCCAACCGTGGCCATGACAGTCTCGTGATCTACTCGCTGGATCAAGCATCAGGCGAAATGACTTACGTTGGGCATCAGTCCACCGGCGGCAAGACGCCGCGGAACTTCGCGATTCACCCGTCTGGGAAGTTTGTGCTGGCGGCCAACCAGGACTCGAGCAACATAGTGGTCTTCAACCGTGACATTGAGACGGGCAAGCTCTCACCGACTGGCGCAGAGATTGAAGTGCCGATGCCGGTGTGTTTGAAGTTCTTTGGCTAGGACCTGCGGTCTGCACTGAGAAGGTGCCTGCCGCACGGGCACTAAGTCCAGGGCGGTGGAAGCGGTGACGTGCAGAGGCTGGCCTTGGCAACACGCGGCTCGCATGGGCTGGAATTCCATGCCACGCTGGTGAGGTCTAGCGCATGCCGCCTGATGGGGGGCGGCGGTGTTGGGAGATGTGGGCGTGTCTGCCTTTGAGGCGTTTGGCTACTACTGAGGGTAGGACGGGCCATTCGCGGACTTTGGCGTGTTCTGCCCACTCGAAGTAGGTTTTCTGCATGCCGCTGGCGCGGGCTTGTTCTGAGTCTGCGAGGCTGTTTAGCTCTGTGCGGTCGTCGGCCATGTTGTATAGCTCCCATGGGCCTTCCCATTCGGCGACGAGCTTCCAGTCGCCCATGCGCACGCCTCGGTTGCCTTCGTGTTCTACGAAGATGGGCTTCTCGCGCGCCCATGACTTCTTTTCGAGGGCGGGGAGGAAGCTTTCGCCTTCAATTGGGGTAATGTCGTGGTCGCTGAACTGCGATGGGTAGGCGGCATTTCCGACGTCGTAGATGGTTGCTGCGATGTCGATGATCTGCATGGATTCGTGGCGAATCTGGCCGGGGTCGATGGTGTTTGGCCAGTGGGCGATGAATGGAGTGGTGATGCCACCTTCGTGGATCCAGCGTTTGAAGAGTCGGAACGGCGTATCTGACACGTTGGCCCAGGGTAGCTCGACGGCCTGGAAGGTGGTGTCCGGGCCGGGGCGAAGCTCTGGGATGTTGCCGACGCGGATGGGGAGGCCTTCGAGGGTTGGCTCGGTCTCCCACTGGGACGGTTCACCCCAGTCGTCGTCCTCCTGGAACAGCTCTGCACAGCCTCCGTTGTCGGAGAGGAACATGATCAGTGTGTTCTCGAACTCACCTTTGGCCTTGAGCGTGTCGACGATGCGGCCAACGCCGCGG
Source organism: Dehalococcoidia bacterium (assembly GCA_963579925.1). GTDB lineage: Bacteria > Chloroflexota > Dehalococcoidia > Lucifugimonadales > Lucifugimonadaceae > UBA1151. Next base: position 2,147 of record CAUZJA010000198.1, read on the forward strand.
TCGACCTGTTCAACCATTGCGGAGTAGGTTGCCATCTTGATGTCCTCGTACTCCTTGTTTTCGACCGATTCCCACGGTGGTGAGTCCTCGTCGCGGGCGGAGATGGGCCATTTGGGGTCGATGATGCCGAGGCCCTTCATCTCTTCGTGGCGGGATGTGCGGATGGCGTCCCAGCCCTGCATGTACTTGCCTTCGTACTTTGCGATGTCTTCCTCCCATGCATGAAGGGGCCAGTGGGGGGCGGTGAAGGCAACGTACTGGAAGAAGGGCTTGCCCATTTCGAGCGACTCGTCGATCTGGTTGGAGGCGTGCTCTGCGATGGCATCGGTCAGGTGGAAGTCTGGGGACTCGTTCTTGATGAGGGTCTCTTGCAGCGTGAGTGATTTGGGGTTCCAGAAGGAGTCGGCGGCTTCAAGGAGGCCGAAGTACTTATCGAAGCCTCGCTGGGTTGGCATGGGGTGTGTCTCGTCGCCAGGATTCCACTGGTCGCGATTGCGAGCGTCGTAGGAGCCGCCGACGTGCCATTTGCCTGACATGAGGGTGCGGTAGCCGGACTGGCCCATTACTTCTGCGATGGTGACGGAGGTCTGGTTGAGGTAGCCCTGATATGCGGGGTAGCCGAGGTTCTGGCCCATTTGGCCGATGCCGGCCTGGTGGGGGTGGAGGCCGGTGAGGAGTGCGGCGCGGGAGGGGCAGCATCGGGCGCCGTTGTACATCTGGGTGAAGCGGATGCCGCCGGTGCCGAGGGCGTCGATGTTGGGGGTGTTGATTTCGCCACCGTAGCACCCGACGTCAGAGAAGCCCAGGTCGTCGACCATGATGATGATTACGTTTGGCTTGGTGGGGGTGGGAATGGTGTCGGGCATGGGTGGTCCAGTTGGATGTGTGCGGTGCGAGAGATTGGTGGCGCAATGGTAACGCGTGTGGGGATTGAGTCGCGCGGGCCACAAGAGCGGGTCTTAGACCCGCCGCTACCGGGAGGCGGGGCGCACCGGAGTGCACCCCTGTGAAACTAGGTGGCGGAGCGGTCTATGTAGATGGTCTTCATTTCTGTGAAGAACTCTACTGCTGCTTTGCCTTGCTCTCTTGAGCCGGAGGAGGAGTCTTTCATTCCGCCGAAGGGGACCTGTGGCTCTACGCCTGCGGTTTCTCCGTTGACCTTTACGATGCCAGCTTCGATGTTGTTGGCGAAGTCGAGGGCCGCGTTGAGGTTGCTGGTGAAGATACCTGCGCTGAGGCCGTAAGCGACGTTGTTGGCGATGAATGTTGCATCGTCGACGTCGCTGGCGGGGATTATGCCGAGGACGGGGCCGAAGACTTCTTCGCATGCGATGAAGGAGTCTGGGGCTACGTTGTTCATGACGGTTGGCTTGACGAAGTGGCCGTTATCGAGGCCGCCGCCGCTGGCGATTTCGCCGCCGGTGAGGACGTTGCCGCCTTCAGAGACTGCTCGCCCCACAGAGTCGACGACGTTCTTGCGTGAGTCCTCGTCGATGAGGGGCATGATGACGTTTGCGGGGTCGCTGCCGGCACCGATTCCGAGTGCTTCAGTCTTGGCGACCACGAGGTCGGTGAATTCTTGCATTACGCCGCTGACGACGATCGCTCGTGATGTGGCGGTGCACTTCTGGCCGGAGTACTTCATGGCTCCGGCGACGGTGATTTCTGCGGCCTGCTCAAGGTTGGCGTCTTCCAGCACGATCACGGGGTTCTTTCCGCCCATTTCGAGCTGGTACTTCTTGTTTTGTCGGGCTGCTTCTACTGCGATGCCTCGGCCGACTGGTGTTGAGCCGGTGAAGGAGATTGCGCGGGTGCGGACGTTGCCAACTAGCTCGTTACCGATGTTGCGGCCGGAGCCTGAGACGTGGTTGAAGACGCCTGCGGGCAGGTCGACGGCTTCCCACATCTTGGCGATGAGGTTGGCGACGTGCGGGGTGGCAGATGCTGGCTTGAGGGCGATGGTGTTGCCGTAGACGAGCGCTGGCGCCATTTTCCAGAGTGGGATGGCGAGCGGGAAGTTCCACGGGGTAATAAGGGCTACGACGCCGAGTGGGACGCGCCGGGAGTAGAGGAGGATGTTGGGGTCGACTGATGGGACGACGTCCCCGACGGGGTTCATGCCTTCTGCGCCGTAGTACTGCAAGATCGCGACTGCTCGGCCAACTTCGCCTCGGGCTTCGAGGATTGCTTTGCCGGCTTCGCGGGTGATGGCCTGGGCGAACTCTTCTGAGTTGGCGGTGAGCCAGGTTGCGGCGGCGTTGAGGTATCCGCCTCGGCCTACGCCAGATGACTTGCCCCACGACTTGAACGCTTCATCTGCTGCGGAGATCGCGCTTGCGGCGTCGCCGGGTGATGATGATGGGAATTCACCGATTATGTCTGAGTTGTCGGCGGGGTTGATGGAGGCGACGTACTCTTCGGTTGATGGGTCGACCCACGCTCCGGCGATGTAGTTCTGGAATCGGTCGGGCATTGTGCTGTCCTTGGCTTCGGCGTCTGGATATTTTTTGCGGCTTGTTGGCCGCGATTGGTCGTGCGCTTGGGACGCCAATGCTGGCATCGACACGGAAATGTGTCAATGTGCCTGCCGCACGGGCACTGAGCGCGGGGCGCTGAAGACGTACCTGCCGTACTGGCATTGAGCGCGGGGCGCTGGAAGCAGGGGGGCGGACGGCGAGGGTTGGTTGGTTGATGTGGGACGCGGTAGTCGGGGGCGGAAAAGCGCCCTCTCCCTGGCCCTCTCCCCAGATGGGAGAGGGAGAAGCGTGCGAATGCGATGGTTGTAGGTTGATGGGCATCAAATGGCGGCCATATCCGGCAGAGACCCTCTCGTTGGTCGCGGAACCTCCCGCCTCAGGGTGACTTATCGGGGCCATCGATGGTTTGATCGCGCTGTCGTCTGGATGCCATGGCGAAGATTCCTATTGAGGGGATTAGGAATGCGGCTGAGGTGACTATTGCGGTGGAGAGGGAGCGGGCTACTCCTATCCAGCCGATTATTGGGCCCATGGAGACTTGTCCGATGGCGTCGCCCTGGCCGAAGGCTGAGATTACTGTGGCGCAGATCTGGGGGTCGAGGTCCCGGTTGATCCAGACGAGGAAGAGGGGGTCGTAGGCGTTGCGCATTGCGTGGGCGGTCCACATGGCGATTAGCGAGAGCCAGAA
>CAUZJA010000199.1:0-5289 GCA_963579925.1 Dehalococcoidia bacterium
TTGCGGGAGAGAGAAATCGAAGAACTGAGCATGAACCTTGCCGGATTCCTGATAAATCTTGCCCAGACGCTCACCGAACGGCAAGTCCTCATAACGTGATGTGATCTGGCCATCAGCAAACAACTCGTCCGCGAGGCGGTCGAGTACACCGTCATACTCTGCGATGATGGGATCGAGGTCCTTTACGGGATCAAGGACACCTTTAACCAGAAGGTATCCCTCATCCTCAAACTGCTGGACCTGTTCTGCCGTAAGTAACCCGGCCATCTCAGAAACCTCCGTGTAGGAGCAACGCAAAACTAAATTGAGTGCATGTTATCTCCGATGTATCGCCTCGTAAACCCAGCACATCTGACCGGAGTTCGTTGTCTCGATAAGTTTTCCCGACGGGAACCGGCTATTCCGGTCTACCGCTCACTCCTATCGCTTATTCCGCAAGCAATACCCGGATGAGTTGTTCGATCTATTGCGCTCCCGTTTTGATCTCAACGGTTCAGGAAAGCTGCTTGATGTGGGCTGTGGCACGGGGCAACTGAGCATTCCTCTCAGTGGAGATTTCGAGTCAGCCCTTGGAGTAGACGTTTCGGGCGAAATGATCGATGAGGCTCAGCGCGTGGCCGCTGAGATGGAAGTTGAGAACGTGCAGTTTAAGACGCGTGGTGCTGAGAAACTTGGTGAGGTGGACGGGCCAGTGCGGCTCGCGCTGTTTGGAAGTGCACTCCACTGGATGGAAATTCCAGCGGTTCTCTCGCAGGTCCACGATATCACGGAGTCGGGCGGCGGGATTGCTGTGATCAGCCTCCGCAGCATCTGGGGAGGCGATTCCGAGTGGGAACTGGCGGTGATGGACGTGGTGCGCCAGTTCCTGGGTGATGAACGGCGCGCTGGGAGTGGGAGTTACTCTGAGCCCGGTATCGATTTCGAAGATGCCATCGCCACCGCGGGCTACTCAAATGTGGAATCAGGCGATATTGCTTGTGACTACGAGGTGGATGTCCCATGGATCATTGGACATTTGTACTCAACCTCGTACTGCAACCGGGATCTACTTGGGGATCGCGTTCGGCAGTTCGAGCGTGAACTGGATTCAACGCTGCTCAATTTGGACGCTGCGGGCAAATTCAGGTGGAAACCTAGCGTCGCCTACATTTTTGGCGACGTCTAGTCAGCTGGCGGCCGGATATCCGTGGCCCGCCTGAGTTCAGGCCAGATGAGGACTGCAATGGTTAATGCGATCAGGCCTTCAACACCGATGATCGAAACCGCGGTTGCCGCGCCAAGCCATGAAGCCAGTCCTCCAAGGTGGAGGACGCCCAGTGGCCCAGTTCCAATGCTGACAGAGAGAACCCCCATAACTCGGGATCGTAGCTCAGGTGGAGCGGAAATCATGATCAGAGTGCTCTGCATAGTGGCGAACCCGGCAATTCCCAGTCCGCCTAAGAACACCAGTGGCAACGAAAGTGCGAACCAGGGCGAAAATGAGAACGCTAGGATAGTGATTAGAAATAGGAAGGAACCGTACAGGTAGATACGCGTGTACTGAAGGATCTTCGCGCGGGTTGCGATCAAGAGTGAGGCGATCAACGCCCCCAACCCCTCGGATGAGGCCAGCACCCCAATGAGAATGGCGTTGAGATGCAGATCTTCTTTGCCTATCACCGCCACCATGCTGGTGTACGGGAAGCCCCAGATGTTGACCAAGATTGTGACCACAAGGATCCCAACTATCGGGCGTCGGGATCGGATGTAGGTCAGGCCGCCCTTCATAGTCGTGAAGAAGCCAAGTCCGGTACTGGCGATCTTTGTTGGGGTGTAGCCAACGTTCAGGGCTGAGAGAAATGCCAGGAAATAGAATGCAGCGCCCACAAAGTAGACGCCCTGAAGGTCCAGAGTTGTAAATAGCACCCCGCCAAGGAACGGGCCGATCATTCTGGTGAAGTTTACCGTGGCGGCATCGACGCCCATAGCGATTCCCACGTGCTCCATTCCCACGACTTCGCCCATCATTGTTCGGCGCACCGGGAACTCGCTTGACCAGACCGTACCGCTCAGGAAAATGCCCAGCATCGCGTGCCAGACCTCAATGACGCCGGTGAGCGCCAGTACTCCCATTACCACTGAGGTGACGGTCAGGATGAACATCCCGCCAACCATCAGTTTTTTGCGGTTTATACGATCGGCAATAACGCCGGTGAACGCACCAAACAGGAACATTGGGAACATTCGGAAAAAGAGAGTCAGCGCAACCAGAAACGCGCTGTTGGTCTCTTCAAGGACGAAGACCGCGATGGCCAGCGTCTCAAGCCATCGGATGGTCCCGGACAACGACCCGGCGATCCACAAGTACTTGAAGCTTCGATTGCTGAGCAGTGTCCCTATGCCGTAGGGCTGTTCAGGCGGAGCGGCTGACGCCGGGGTTTGCCCCGAGTCGCGTGTGGGTGCGCGCTCCATGTTTAGTACGTGTGTCCGATGGTTGCTGTGATGAGTTGAATCGCTAACAGAGAGCAAAGTTAGTCCCCATTTTGAAACTCGGCAAGAGGGAGCAGACCCTCATCGCGCTCAATCTGCGCAATCCGGGATAGCCGCACCAAAGGACTATTCAGCTCAACGATGTATTATCGGCACACTCAAGAGGGTTCCCATGCCATTTCTTTTCACGAATATCCGCCCTTACCGCCTGCTCCTGCTGGGCATGTTGCTCTGGCTTTCTTCCCTCGCGGCTGTTTGCGTTACAAGTGGTGGCATCGCGGTAGTGAAATCTGACCGAGTTGAATTGGCTGACGGCGCTGATATCGAGATCGCCGGTGATGTGGCCACGGTGAACGTCTTCACGATTGATGACTCCGCTATCACGGTTGACTCTGAGCTTTTCAATGCAGAGCGGATCAACTACTTCGTATCGCCTCAGGGATCGCCATTGGCGACAAAGGTGATCATCAGCGCGCTGATTAATCCGGACCTCAGACTACGGGCGTCTACGGTGCTGAATATTGGCGTACCGGCGGACACCAACGTGACTGTCAGCACCGGTATTGGCAATATCACGTTTGATGGCGACTGGACTGGAACGATAAAAGGCGTCTCCACCAACGGAGAAGTTATCGCCACGGGATCGGCCGGGGGGTATCACCTGGAGACGGTAAACGGCGTGATTGAGGCACCAGCCGTGAACGCTCCAATATTCGCGAAGACCAGAAACGGCTCGATTACTGTCTCCGCAGACCTGCCATCTCGCGGCCACTCACAGTTCGAAACTCGCAACGGTGACGTCAATCTCACGGTCACACCGGACTCAGATCTGTTGTTCGTGGCACAGCTAACGGTGGGACGAATTGAAGCGCCTGAGTTCGCCACGGTAGACAAGAAGAATAAAGAGTTACTTGGCGTTCTGGGCGAAGGTACAGCGTCCCTGGATATCAAGATCAAGAACGGCACGCTGAGGCTGACGCTGACGCATCCTGAGCCATAATCACGAATGATCAATAGCTCCGACATTGAACACCAGTTCCGTTCCATCGTGGCGTCCAGCTTCTTCCTCCGCACCACTATGCGCCGTCGTAAGTCCGGCGGTAATCGCACTATCGAGACCACGTATGTGTGGGATGGTGACCGCCGGATGGTCATATCCGGCTACCCCGGTCCGCGTGACTGGGTAGCCAACATGGGAGCCAACAGCGACGTCACAGTCAGCACTGTAGAGGGCGATCGCTGGTTTGAGACCGCAGGAGTGGCGAGGGTTGTCCGCGATCGCAACGAGCGCGTGCCGCACCTGCTCGCGTTCATCGAGCACTGGGCGGAGCGACCGGGCTTCCCGCGTCGTCGGTTCATGTTCATCATCAACATGATCAAACTCAACCGGAAGTTGCGACTCCCGTGGTGGGGACCGTTCTACTTCGCACGCAAAGTTCTGGATCAGATGCCGTGTGTGGAGATCACGTTCACCGGCGATATCACCGAGCGCACCGGTCCGCAACCGATGTCAGAGCCGCAGACGGACAGGCCTTAGCGCTGCGGGCGCATGATCTACTGCCTGGTAGCCGCCGGGCTTGGCCTGCCCCACGCTGCAATCGACGCTGTGCGCCCATTGAGCCGAGGCGGGGCAAGCCCCGCAGCTACCGGGGTGGGGAGGCCCACCCCAACGGAGCTAGCTCATCAAATCGTCGATGATCACTTCTTTGCCGGTCCGGTGTGACTCCTCAGTCGCATCAAACACGCGCATCACCTTGCGACCATGGTTCATTGGCGTGGGCGAGTCTGTGTCACCGCGCTTCACCGCCTGCACAAAGTCATTGAACTGGACTTGCTGGGAGTCGATGTCGTCAAACGGCTGTGACTCCCACTCATTCTCTTTCTCAATCCACACGCCGATTGTAACCTTTGCGACCGTACGCTCGATGGTGCTTCGCCTGGCCGTCAGTGAAGTAGTAGTCGGTGCCGTACTCGGTGATGCCGTGCTTCCAACCCATTCGGGTGATTGTCGCCGTCTTGCCGGACTTCCAGCGGAAGAACTGATGGCCAGAGTCATCTGCGCTGAGTTCGGGGTGGGTGTAGTTGCTGGTAACTCCACTGACAGAGTAGATATCGTCGCCCATCAGCCAGATCAACCGGTCGATCAGGTGCGTGCCGTCCATCTGTCCCATTCCGCCGCCTTTGGAGCCGTCAAGCATCCAGGCCGGCCTCAAGTGGGGGTCTAGCGGCTTCACCCACATGGCGTTTGCCATCATCACTTCGCCAAGATCACCGGAGTCGATGATCTCCTTCATCTTGATGTTCTCGCCAAAGTAGCGCTAGGAGTGTGCGGTCATCAACAGCTTGCCTGACGATTTGGCGACGGCGAGCATCTCGTCTGCTTCCGTAGTGTTGAGCGCCATTGGTTTCTCAAGGAAGACGTGCTTGCCGGCGTTCAGACAATCGATCGCCGCCTGATGGTGCAGCCAGTGCGGCAGTGTGCCGACCACGATGTCAATATCGTCGTTATCCAAAATGTCCTGGTAACTGGCAACGAAATCGATGTTCGGGTTTGCGACCTTCAGGTCAACGACCTGTTCTTCGCGGGGTTCCGCCACAATGCGCGGTTCTGCGCCATCGGATGCGGCGACTGTCTTGATGTAGTTACCGCCCAATCGGCCGGTGCCAAGTATTGCCACGCCTAGAGTCATTTTAATTCTCCTGTCACTTTGGATCGTTAAAACTGCTCTTTGCTAAATAAGAAACTCAACTAGGTCTCGAATGTGATCCACCACGTGATCGGGTTCTGGTGAATCGCTCGTCCAGCCGGATCTTCCTGCC
>CAUZJA010000200.1:0-5288 GCA_963579925.1 Dehalococcoidia bacterium
GCACATCATGGACAGCGTGGAAGGCAGCCTCCAACGGCTCCAGATCGACTACATCGACCTCTACCAGTTCCACCGCCCGGACCCCAACACGCCAATCGAAGAGACGCTGAATGCGCTCGACGACCTGATTCGCGATGGCAAGGTGCGCTATATCGGCAACTCCAACTTCGCAGCGTGGCAGATAGCCGACGCATCGTGGACGGCCGCCAGAGAGCACCTCACGCAGTTCGTGAGCGCTCAGCCTGAGTACTCCATGCTGGTGCGTGAAATTGAAACCGAAATCATCCTCGCATGCGACCGCTTCGGGCTAGGCATCCTGCCGTACTTCCCGCTCGCAATGGGCGTCCTAACCGGCAAGTACAAGCGCGGTGCAGACGTTCTAGCAGGCACCCGCCTGTCGACGATGCCAGCCGCCCGTCAGGAGTCGAGGCTCAACGACGGCAACTTCAGCGTCATCGAAAAGCTAGAGCCATGGGCCAAAGACCACGGCCACACGCTGCTGGATCTGGCGTTTGCCTGGCAGCTCGCCACGCCAACCATTTCATCCGTAATAGCGGGTGCGTCAAACGCGGATCAGCTTGCGCAGAACGCTGCGGCAAGTGACTGGGTGCTGAGCGCGGATGAGAAGGCGGAAGTGGATGGGTTGTTGGACGGGTAGTTGTTAGGTTGATGGCTGGTGGCCGCGGGCAATTCGTGAATCGCCGCTACGGGTGGATTGTTTCGCTCCCAACTCTTGGTGGCGCAATAATGGCAGCATGGTCTCCAATATCGAAGACTGCCACGTCACCACTGCCACGTCACCACTGCCACCTCACCCCCCCATCCGCTAACCTAGCGGCCTCATGCCGAAATACATTCTCGCCATAGACCAGGGAACCACTAGTACGCGCGCTCTTATCTTTGATGATGAGGCGCGGGTGGTTGCGAGTGCTCAGAAGGAGTTGTCGCAGTCTTTTCCGGAGCCGGGGTGGGTTGAGCATGATCCGGAGGAGATCCTGCAGGCTACATTGCGGGTGTGCCGGGAGGCGTTGGAGTCGGCGAAGCTATCGGCGAGCGATATTACGGCTGCAGCGATCGTGAACCAGCGCGAGACGACTGTGGTGTGGGAGCGTGCGACTGGCCGTGCGGTTGCAGATGCCATCGTGTGGCAGTGTCGACGGACCGCGAACCGGTGTGCGGAGCTCATCAACGATGGGCATCTGCGCGACATCAGCACTCGTACCGGGCTTGTTGTGGACGCCTACTTCTCTGCTACCAAGCTTGAGTGGTTGCTTGATCGAATTCCGAACGGCCGGCAGCGCGCCGAAGAAGGCGAGCTGTGCTTCGGCACCATCGACTCGTGGCTGCTGTTCAGGCTAACGGGCGGCGAGGTTCATGCCACCGATATCACCAACGCATCTCGCACCATGCTGCTGAACATCCACGATGGCCAGTGGGATGAGACGCTGCTAGACCTGTTCAACGTGCCGTACGAGATGCTTCCGGAGGTGCGGCCATCGGCGTTTGAGTTCGGCTCGATGTCGCCCGATCTGCTTGGCGCGCCAATCCCAATCAACGGCATGGCGGGTGACCAGCACGCGGCGCTGTTCGGGCAGGCCTGTTTCCGGACGGGCATGTCCAAATGCACCTACGGGACCGGCGCATTCCTGCTCACCAACACGGGGAATCGACCCGTGACGTCTGACTCTGGACTGCTGACCACCATTGCGTGGCAGACCGGTGGCAATCGGGACTACGCGCTTGAAGGCAGTATTTTCGCGACTGGCGCGACGGTGCAGTGGCTGCGAGACGGGTTGGGTGCAATCAACTCGGCAGCAGAGTCCGAAGCACTGGCGACCATGCTCGGCGACAACGAGGGCGTCTACTTCGTCCCGGCGTTCGTCGGTCTTGGCGCGCCGCATTGGGACCCCGATGCTCGAGGCACGATCACTGGCCTAACGCGCGGCTCAACGGCAGCGCACATAACCCGGGCAGCGCTGGAGTCGACGGCCTACCAGGTGCGAGAAGTGCTGGAGGCCATTGAGCGCGACTCTGGCCGAAAAAGTTCCGGTCCGCTACGGGTGGACGGCGGTCAGACGGAGAACGCGTTTCTGATGCAGTTCCAGGCCGATATCTTGGATCGCGAAATCGACGTCGCACCCATCCCGGACACCACGGCCCTCGGAGCCGCATTCCTCGCCGGCCTCACCGCCGGAGTGTGGGATGGCGAGGCCGATCTTGAAGCCACATGGTCCGCCTCCCACACCTACGAACCCCAGATGCGCTACACCCAGCGCAGCAGCCTCTACGAGGGCTGGCGACAGGCAGTGAAACAGGCGAGAGTGGGGCGAGCGGAGTAGGAGTAACTGTGCATCATATTCACGGAGATCATTGCGTGTGACTGGTTGAGACGATAAGTTTTGCAAATTGCACCCGGAACCAGATCGCAAGAACCGAGAGTTGAACTTGCCTCGTCACCAATACATCCTACTTTTTGTTCTTATCGCGGCAATTGGATTCCTGAGCGCGGAGATATTTTCCGAACGGACTGACATCGCACATGCTGCCGAGGAAGACCTCACCGTGAATATGTTTGATGAAAACGGAGATGTGCTCCAGTTTGGTCAGGTCTCCATATTTGATGCAGACGATAGTTCGGGCGACAGGGTGAGAGGCGAGTCCGCTGGCAGTGACGGAGTAGCGGTATTCGACAACATTGCCGGCAGTTTGATTGCAGGCAATGTTCTGATTATCGCTACTCAACTGAACGGTTACGCAATGTTCGCTACAACGTCAATTCCTGCCACGGTGAACATGTCTGCCTCCGGCCTGCCGTCGGTTGATCTGACTGTGCTCGATAAAGATGGGAGTCCGCTGGACGATGCGCAGATCAGCTTCGGCGCGCGTGCGGGCCGGTTTCCGGTTTAATGACGTGGCCAGGACCCCAGACGGTTCAGGAACGGTATCTGCCTTCATATCGCCAGGCACGTATCTGGTAGGGATCGAAGAAGATACGGATGATTTCTATGTGCTTTCTCACCAACACATATCATCGATCACAGTCACTCCTACAACGACCGCGATTGTCATAGACGCGAGGGAGCCGGGTGTGGGTTCGGTGACCGTTGATCTCGATGAGGTTGGCGGCCCGTGGAATACCCACAGTCTGTCTCCATTGCCGCAAGACGATTTCTTTGCGGAGACTGTGTTCCCGCCTTCTGGCACCCCCGTTAATTTGAGCGCCGGCACCTACGACTATGTGACCGTCAACCTTGAAACTTTGACCAGCCTCTACAGGTTTGATTACAAATTTGAGCTCTTTCCCGGGCTTGTGATTAGCAACGGATCATCGGCAAGCAGTACGGTGGGATATTTGCGACGGTTTCTGCGCCATCATCGGCCACCTCCGGAGTCGCAGTAACTCTGGACCTTGGGTTGGAAGATGCCCACGGAAATCGCGTTAAATCGGTATCCCGGCGCAATATAGGCGGCTCAGGATTCGTTCCACTAAGCCCAACCCTGACGGTCAGTCATCCCTGTGCAGGCATAGTTCATTCCAGCACGGTGACGGGGAACTACGGTCCTACAAAATTGCTGCCTGTGTTGAACACCCCCGGCGACTACACCGTGTCACTTTCACTGCAAACTAATCTTGGGACGTCAACAGCAACAACGTCATTCGCGGTCACTGGAACTTCCACCTGCGGAGATTTGGATTTTGGTGATGCACCAGATCCCACGTACCCGTCGAAACTCGCCAGCGATGGTGCACGGCACACCGATCCGTCAGCGTTGTGGCTTGGGGCTACTTCAACCGCGGAGTCGGATTCGATGCAGACTGGTGACGCGGGGGATGATGGTCTACTTGGCAGTTTGCCTCTCAAGTTGTCATTCAGCCGATCGTCTACGGATACTCCCGGCTTCTATCACGTTCTGGTCGACAGGAATGACGATGGCGATTGGGATGACCCAGGAGAGCAGGAGCTACTGAACCGCTCGGTCGGTTGGTTCCTAAATCAGAGCCTGGGTGGAACTATGATCTGGCCAAGTATCGATCTCCCACTCAATGGATGGATCAGAATCACGATCACGGGCCAGGCGGTTCCATCAAACTGGAATGGGACCGGCGAATTTGCGGTGGGCGAATCGGAAGATTACTTCTTGGCAGAGCCGCTCAACCCCAACAAAGATTTTGGTGACGCCCCTGATGGGCCATATCCGTCCCGGTTAACGAGCAACGGGATCCGACACTACTCACCGCGCTGGATAGGTCTGGGGAGCGGCGTAACCGTTGACCCTGATTCGCGACAGATCGATGCTGACACGGACGATGGTCTTATTTCGTTTGACCCACTAACCGTGCAACTATTCAACGATGGCTTGGACTCCCGTGATTTACGCGTCAATGTGCTGGTGGATGCGGATCAAAACGGAGCCTGGGACTCAGCAACCGAGTGGCTGGTTCAAAATGCTACGTCTACGCTACCCGCCTCAAGTACGAGCACGTTTGTTGCGACTGGAGTGACCGTTCCAGAGGGTAGCTGGGTTCGGATCACAGTGCCCCCCGCGATTCTGATCGAATCTCCTCCACTGGTTGACTACGATGGCCACGGGCAAGTGAACGGAGGTGAAACCGAGGACTGGTTCAATGGGTCGTCCGGCAGTTCCAGTTCAACCTCCGTCACTGGTTTTGTCACGCTCCAAGGTGTTACATCTTCAAGCAGTCTCGCCGCTATCGGGCCTATTGTGGTGGCTGAATCCCTCGATTCCCCTGCCAGCTCATCGGTAAGTGTGAATTCGAACGGCTCATTTGAGGTAACCGGACTGACAATTGGTAAGCGGTTCCAAATTACGGCATCGGCACCAGGGTTCTTGATGTCTGAAATAGCCGAGATCACGCTTTCAGCTTCATCAACATCCCTTGCTCGGGTTGAGTTGCGTACGGGTCTGGTTAATGCGGACAACGTGGTGTCGATACAGGACATCAGTGCTGCGGCTGCATCTTTCGGACAGATCGTGTCAGACCGAACTGATGACTCAGGACACATCGTGGACATGAACGGTGATGACATGGTCAATGTCCTCGATATATCCGCAATCGCCTCCAACTTCGGTGCGGTGAGTCCGCAAGTCTGGCTCAACCCGTAGTCCCGATCAGCGGAGTAGGCTTGCCGCTGTAGTTGTCGGGTTCGTCGGACAGGGTTTGGAGGATCAGCGTGCAGCACATAATGCCGCCACCAACGGAGCAGCTTGCGTGGGTGATGGGGCCGTATCAGGAGCCTATCGCCAGGGCTGAGTCGGGGGAGACG
>CAUZJA010000201.1:0-5280 GCA_963579925.1 Dehalococcoidia bacterium
GGCGGCACGATGGCCGCCGGTCCACTCGATTCAAACTCTAGTTATTTGCTAGACGCCGACTGGGTCGACCGGAGGTGCAACGCCGCAGAACTGTTCGTAGTCGATCAGTTCTGTGACGGACGGGTTGTCGCCGCAAAGTGGGCACTTGCTGTTCTGGCGTACCTTCACAATGCGAAAGTCCATCGCAAGCGCATCAAGCAGCAACATGCGGCCTGACAGCGTTTCGCCGATGTCAAGGATGACCTTGATCACTTCCGTTGCCTGAATGGTGCCAATGATTCCTGGCAGAGCACCTAGAACTCCGGCCTCAGAGCAGCTTGGAACCTCACCAGGTGGTGGCGGTTCCGGGAAGACACATCGGTAGCATCCGTTTCCGGGAAAGTATGTTGAAGCCTGCCCGTCAAACAGAAGAATGCTTCCATCAACCAGCGGCTTACCCAAGAGGTACGACGCGTCATTGATCAAATATCGGGTAGGAAAGTTGTCCGCCCCGTTGACGATCACATCGTAATTTTCCATGATCCCCATGGCGTTATAGGAGGTGATTGGCTCTTCATGAAGAATTACCTCCACACCCGGGTTGTACGCGTTCAGCGTTTCTTTAGCGGAATCAACTTTGGGAATGCCAATATCTTTGTCCTGGTGAAGGATCTGCCTCTGAAGGTTGCTCAGATCCACCGTGTCGAAATCTACGAGCCCAATGGTGCCTACTCCCGCAAGAGCGAGATAGAGCGCCACCGGCGACCCGAGACCACCTACGCCAACGATAAGGACTTTTGAATCGATCAACTTACGCTGACCAACGCTGCCTACGTCGGGCATGATGATGTGACGGCTGTACCGCCCCACCTGATCCGGGGTGAGCGCTTGACCTTGTGCCATGTGCTTTACTTCCTGACCACTACGAATTTTTTTGTCTGCTTCATTAGATACTTCAGATGCCGTTTGAGATTCTTGGGATGATCTTGAATTGCCAGGAATCTCTGGGCACTTGAAGCGTGGTTGCCTAATAATACTCCGCCGCGTGCATTTTTTTAGCGACCTAAGAGGTGGTATCAGGCTGGAGTTGCGACCAGATTCTGCTGTTTGGTTGCCAGATCGGCAACGCTTGTCTTACTGAGAACATCCAGCAGAACCTGCTCAACATCGCTCCAGAGCTCTCGCTGCGAACAAGCGCTAGAGAGCGTGCAATCATCCGGGGAGTGGAGACAACCAACAGGCGCGATTGACCGATCAAACGCCTGAACCACCTCCGCCACAGAAATCTGGTCCGCCGCCATTGCCAGCATGTGGCCGCCCTTGGGCCCGCGCCTGCTCGTCACCATCCCATTTCGAGACAGCGTATTGAATAGCTGGACCACAAACGCTTCTGGAATTGCCTGTCGCACCGCTATATCGCTGGATGTGACAGGACTATTCTCTGGTTGTTGTGCTAGATCGATCAGCATGCGTAAGCCGTAATCGACTTTGATTGGAAAGAGCATGACATCCCCCAATGGCCTGAACACGTCGAGATGGGCAAACAGGCGTCTAAATGAACCTCAACGTGAGACGAAAGTATACCATCCAATTCAGACCAAATAGGTCGGGATTAAGAATTTGGCGGCACGATCATTAGTTAGAAAGACACTCACCAAACCCCTCGCCCACGTGATACGATTTTTAGGTTGCGCGGAGAGTGATGATTCTCAACCGCCTAATCTTGATCTCAAATACTCAGCGAAGCATCCCGGCGCGTACGCTGGCCGGACACTTCACACCCAGAACAAGTAATAGATAAATAATGCCTGCACTATCACTCGAAACAGCCCCGCGAACCTCCCTTGGCCGCAAGAACAAAGCTCTGCGAAGAAGTGGCCTCACGCCACTGCACCTTTACGGCCCGGGCGGTGACCCACTCATTCTCCAGGCTCCTGCCCCCATTGTCCGCAAGCTGCTAGTGAGCGCAGGCAAGACAACCGCCGTCAACATTGCTATCGAAGGCACAGACGGTGAGGAACTGAGCTTTGTACGTGACGTGGCGGTTCATCCTGTTACAGGCGAGATACAGCACGTAGATTTTCTGCGAATTCACGCCGACCGCAAGGTGGAGATCCCAGTTGAGATAACCCTTGTTGGTGAGGCTCCCGCAACCCGTGGTGGTGCGGCGCAGATCAACCATGTGACCCGTTCTCTTATGGTTCTAGCGTTCCCCCTGAGAGTACCGTCTGGCATTGAAGCTGACATCACCGGACTTGAAGAAGTTGGCGACGTCCTGCGTGTCAGTGACCTAACTCTTCCGGACGGTGTTGAAGCCACAGCCCACCCTGATGATGTCGTCGCACGTGCTCAGAAGCAGCGTGAGGCTGAGGTCTTTGAGGTTGTTGGTCTTGAAGCTGCAGGTGTTGAGGGCGAAGAGGGTGCCGAAGGCGAGGCCGCTGAAGGTGCCGAGGGTGAAGACTCAGGCGACGACGCCTAACCCCCTTATTTGGTTCCTAGCGTGGGGTTCCCAGTGTGGCTTGCCCGGGCAGGCCGATACGCTTGAATTCGAAGCGCGGTTTTACATGCTCACTTCACGTTTTCTTGATGTTCGCGTAGTTAAATCTATGTAGTTCGAAAGCGGCCCTCAAGCCAATCGCCTCACTGGGCACCATGTCTTGAGAGTTCGCGAATGAAATCTCGCGCAGCGGCTCGTAATTTGGTATTCAGCATCTAAAACGCCAAACCAATTAGCCAGCCCGTTCCGCATAGTCCATATGCATGGGGACGAACATGAAAACAGTACGCATCAAATCACTCATCCTGCCAGTGGTCGGAATCACCGCTCTGGCCGCAGTTGCCTGCACCGGCAGCGGCACGTCAGAGGTGATCGTCAGCAATCCGGCACCAACGCCAGCGATTCAATCGATCGCAGCAGTTGACGTTGACCCGATCACCTCTGCGCCGGTCACGCGATTTACCAACACAGACGTCACACCACCGCAAGTCGCCTCAGACGGGCCAATCTCCGCACAGGAAGTCATCGATACTCTCACACCATTGGAGATCCTCCAGGCGGAAGAAGAGGTAATCGCCGATCTCTATGATAGCGTTCTCGCCTCAACCGTCCAGATTAAAGTCTTCGTACAGCGCGCAGACGGTGTATTTGGAACACCTTCCGGCAGCGATCCAGCACAGCCTCGGGGTTCCGGCTCAGGGTTCGTGTGGGATAAAGATGGCCACATCGTCACTAACCACCACGTCGTCGCAAACGCAGACGCAGTGCGTATTCAATTCTCAGATGGCACCGATGTTGAGGCGGAAATCCTGGGTACGGACCCGGATTCAGACCTTGCAGTACTGAAGGTTGATCTACCGAAGAGCTTCCTGCAGCCAATCTCTATTGGTGACTCAAATGATCTCCGACCCGGTCAAGTAGCGCTCGCTATCGGTGCCCCTTTCGGTCGTGACTTCACACTGACCCGTGGAATTGTCAGCGCCCTTGGCGAGACGATTGACAGCCCAACTCAAGGCTACTCAATCCCAGACGCAATCCAGACGGATGCCTCAATCAATCCCGGCAACTCTGGCGGCCCGCTGTTCAACAGTGATGGTGAAGTAATCGGCATCAACTCGCAGATTCAAACTCGCACCGGCACAAACAGCGGCATCGGCTTCGCCATTCCAATCAACCAGGCCAAGCGTGTAGTTCCAGCGATCATCGAAGATGGAAAGTACATCTACTCCTGGCTTGGCGTGACAGTTGGAACCATCGATGCAATTGAAGCTGAGAACCTGGGCCTACCGCTCAACACACGCGGTGCACTGATTGATCGCCTGATCCCCGGCGCACCTGCCGAAACCGGCGGACTTGAGCCAGGTGACATCGTCACGGCCATAGATGGCACAGCTGTTCAGAGCTTTGAAAGTCTGATCGGATACCTCGCCGCTCAGACACGCCCCGGAGACGTAGTCACCATGGACCTCCTCCGTGATGGTGATGAAATCCAACTAGAAGTAGAACTTGGTGAGAGGCCAGGCAGCTAACACTCCTCCAGAGCTGCAACCCACTCACAGGGGGCTGAAGCGACGATCGCTTCAGCCCCTTTTTCTCTGGCTCGCATCTGATCACCCTCTCGCGCATCGGATGTTTATGTGTATAATTGTGACTAAATGCACAAGGTGATATATGATCCGTCGTGATATGAGTAATTTGATTTCAAGCGCCAAGTGTCTCTGTACATGTCTGAGCCCTGTGAGGGTTTCCGGCTAGTCGCGCACGCATAGTAGTAACTACCACCCCTCGCAGATGATCTATCAGCGGGGGGTTTTTGTTTGTACAGAATTTCATTTTGATACCAAGAGTGAGGAAGCATGACAACGAGTGAACGAGTAGAGATCAGCGACCAGGAGCTGGCAACGCTGAATGAGCGGTTTGAGTCAGCATCTCCACAGGAGATCATCAGGTGGGCGGACTCAAAGTTCGGCTCAGAACTGGTTCTGATGTCCAGCTTTGGACTTGAAGACGTTGCAGAGTTCGACATGTTCTGGCGCATCAATCCCAACGCACGGGTGATGACCCTGGACACGCTTAGACTACCAACTGAGACCTACACGCTGATGGACCGTATTCAGGCCCGCTACGACGTAAAAATTGAGGCGTACACACCAGCCATGGACTCAGTGCAGGAAATGGTTCAGACAGAGGGCTACAACCTCTTCTACAAGACCATTGAGAATCGGAAACTCTGTTGTGGTGTTCGCAAAGTCGAGCCTCTCAACCGCGCGCTCAACACCGTTGGCGCATGGATCACAGGACTCCGTCGAGACCAGGGCATGGCCCGTGGCGAAACTGCGATTGTTGAGCGGGATGAGGCCCACAACAACTTCAAGATCAACCCGCTCTCAAACTGGTCATTCGATCAAGTGCAAGAGTACGTAAAGGACAACACCGTTCCATACAACGAACTGCACGACCAGGGCTTCCCAAGCCTGGGCTGTGATCCCTGCACCCGTGCCATCAAGCCAGGCGAAGACCTTCGAGCTGGCCGCTGGTGGTGGGAGTTGGACCCTGACGCAAAAGAGTGCGGACTCCACGTCGTGGAGAAAGCAACCCGATAGGGGTAGGTGTAATGACCTTCAGAACTACTCAGAAATCGCGACTGGCGGCGGCATTTGACGCCGTCCGTCGTTGGGTGGCTCAGCGGATCCCCGCCGACCCGCCACTCCAGTAACGCTACAGCCGAGATGACACCCGGACGGGCGGCCAAGAGCCGCCCGTTTGTCCGCGGCTTTGACGTTTAAAGCTGCATCAATTTAGAA
>CAUZJA010000202.1:0-5272 GCA_963579925.1 Dehalococcoidia bacterium
TTGGCGCGGGAATTCGGCAACTGAGTGAGAGTGGTACCCCGTACCGGATTTGAACCGGTGATCTTCACCTTGAAAGGGTGACGTGTTAGGCCGCTACACTAACGGGGCAGGGTGGTCGCGGGATGCGACTACTTCAGAATACCAGTCCTGTCCCATGGTTCGACACCCCCTTTGGTTTTCTGGTGGCTTTCTGGTCGCGCCTATAACGTCTTGCCGTTTCGCGTAGGTCGCTTGTATTTCGGTTTCTCGAACGCGGCGGCAAATGTGGCAGCTGAGGGGCACAGATCTTGCAACGCACATCGATCGCATTGAGGGCGAATGGCTTTGCAGGTCTGGCGACCATGGGCAATTAGTTGCACATGGTAGGAGTGGATTCGCTCGGGTGGAACCTGCGCTTCCATTATCACGTGCGCATCGTCAACGCTGATCTTCATGCTGATCAGGCCTATGCGTTTGCTCACCCGGTAGATGTGCGTGTCGACAGGCATCGCAGGCATGCCCAACGAGAAGGCGAGCGTGACGGCTGCCGTCTTTGGACCAACACCAGGAAGCGTAGTTAGCCACGTCCGCGCCTCTTCGAGCGGCAGGTCTCCAAGAAATTCGATTTCAAACGTGCCTGTTCGCCGCACAATCTCAAGCAGTATTGCTTGCAGCCGTGGCGCCTTCTGATTGGCCAACCCACCACTTCGGATGGTGTTTGCCAACTCGCTGGTGTCCGCCTCCAGCACCACGCCCCATGTTGGGTATTGCTTGCGCATCGCAGTGAACGCGATTTCAGCGTTGGAGTCCGACGTGTGTTGCGTCAGCACGGTGAACAGCAGCTCGTCTAGCGCCGACATACGCGGTGCCCACGGCTCATACCCGTACGCCACTTCCAATCTGTCGAGCACCAGTTCTGGTGCTACGCGCGGGGTGAATCGGCGCTTCGCTTTCACGCCCCACCCCCCAAATACTTGATTCTGCGACCGTGAGCTTCACATTCGGCGATTCGTTGTGGCTCGAGCTGTTTGCCGTCTTCGTAGCGAATCAAGCTGAGAAGGGAGTATTCAGTTGCACCCTCAAATGAGAGGCGGACAACTGGCCGATTGATCGATTCGCGCTTCAAGTGCTCGTCAATCCGGTCGCGGGTTGGCTGATCCATCTGGTTCCACGTGTGAGAGTGGTAGACGCATACGGCTGACTGAGTCGGAAGCCCTGCGATAACTTCTGGAATGATGATTGACGCATCGCCGCCGTGGATTGTGGGCGGATTGGCGTGGAATAGCTCCAGGGCCGCCCGAGAGAGGCGCAAATTGTCCTCATGATTTGGCCAGATCAGCGCCTCTAGCCACGCGATTGCGTCGGGATCAGTTGCATCCACCGGGTCGTATTCAATCCCGATACTCTCGTTTACCAGCGGTAGTTGTGTGAAATCTGGCGGCAGCGATTCACCGGTCAACTCCGTCGTCACGCGCAAGGCCGAATTTTGATCACCCATCGAGCGCCCTGTGCCGTAGTCGTAATGGAAATTAGGCCAGAGCAATGTGAGACCCAGGCTGCAACCGATCTCAATGTTGACCAGTGGGCCATCGCCAATGGCATGCCTCACATGATGAAGGCCAAGCGCCAGAACAGCGGAACGTCGCACCACGTTGGATTGCACTCGTCGGGATCGGAGTATCGAGATGATTTCGGCAGACTCATCAATGATGAGGGCTCGGAAGTCTGTGTATGTTGAGTCTGACTCGTTCGGAGACCAGTTCGGTGGATACTGGCTCAGCAACTCCGGGTTGGCGCCGCGGTTGAGCAGGAATAGCACCGCTGCGAATAGCATGTTGGGCGGCGGCTGACCGGATGAGACGTTGGCGACAATGGCGAGAACTTCATCGTCCTGCCAGATCCGCTCTGACATCGCAAAGTAAAACGGCGACATCGCCTGGCTTTCGACGCGGGCGAAGGTTTTGAATATCTGGGCCAGTTGAGAGAGGTCTTTTTGCATGATCACCCATATCGTACCGACGCGGGAGCTGTGTTGAGATTGGTTAGCTGGTGAGAGTCGTTCGATTTGAGAACGCGAATCTTTTGACGCTGGATCACCAGATCCCGGCTGAGACAGGCCTTCTGGTCAGCGGGGGGCGGATTCAGTCGAGTGGTACCGCTGACCAAGTTCACGACCTTGGCGGAGCAACCATCGTGCCGGGATTTGTCGACAACCACTGCCATCTCCTGGTGATGGCGTCGTGGGAAGCCTCGGTGGACTGCAGTCCGGAGCGCGTCGATTCCATCAATGGACTGATCTCAGCTCTGAGCGATGCTGCGTTGAGCGGCGGATCTGATTGGCTTTTTGGGGCGGGGTATGACGATCTGTTGATCGCTGAGAGACGGCACCCAATGGCTACCGATCTTGATCGCGTTTCCACAGACCGACCAATTCTGCTCACGCATGGCTCAGGGCATGCGCACGTGGTAAACACCAAAGGCCTGGCGCTGCTAGGCATCACCGCATCGACTGAAGAGTCGCCTGGTGGCACTATCGACCGTATTGCCGTCACAGGTGAGCCTTCCGGGCTGCTGCTTGAGATGGGTGAACACATCTCTGCCCTTCTGCCCAGCCGGTCTGAGGGCGATCAGGTATCGGCTATTGGTGGCAGTCTTCTACGCCTTGCGTCGATGGGAGTGACGTCCGCTACCGATGCCGGGCACACGAATGATGCATCGCGCCTTGGAGTTATAGTTGCAACTGCGGGACCAGGCCTGCCTCGTGTCCGCGCAATGTTGGCTCCCGGCATCGAGCGGAACGTACTTCGGGAAGATCAGGCGCTGCTTGCCGACTATACAAAAGTGATGCTCACTCGATCCGGCGTCGCGCTGAGCCACGGGCTCGACGAGCTCAGGGAGTTGGCCATTTCGGAGCATCATCTCGGCGCGCCCGGTATCGCCATGCACGCCGTTGAGCCTGAAGCGATCCATCTGGCTGCTGAATTGGGTATCTCACTGGCGAGGGACCGACCGGACTTCGGCGTTCGCATCGAGCATGCTTCTGAGGCAGGCAGCAGCAACATCGAGGCTGTAGCGCGCTCAGGTGCAGCCGTAGTCACCCAGCCGGGGTTCATCTGGTCACGCGGAGACCGGTATGTGGCCGCAGGAACGCCGACCGACGCACTCTACCCATTGCGAAGCTGGTTTGCCTCTCCCGTGCCGCTGGCATACGGCAGTGATGCCCCCTACGGGTCGATGTCTCCGCTAATGGCAATTCAGGCAGCCGCATCGCGGTGCTCACGTTCAGGTCGGTTGGTCGGTGGTGATCAAACCATCGAGGTATTGGACGCGCTCAGACTGGTGACCCGGCGCGCCGATGGAACGCAGCACAAGTTGCTGCCTGGCGAACCTGCGGACTTCGTTGTGCTGAGCAACAACCCAATCACGACGGCCCCTGATCGAATCAGCGAGATTGAAGTGATCGCGACGTACGCGGCGGGCCGAAAGATCTGGCCGCTGGAGAACTAGTGCAGTCGGTTGCTGGCGAATGATGCCAGCGTGTGCAGCGAAGACTTTGCCTCAGAGTCGTCGAAATCTTGCAGCGACTCCAGAGACCTGCGGACGTAGTCGTCTGCCACCACGATGCACTCGTCGAAGATTCCGGTGTCGCGCATCTGCGCCACGGCCTGCTCGAGGTGGATCTCTTTGTCGTCCGGTGATCCGTTGAGAAGTCTCGTCACAGGATTGTCTTCCGGAGAACGCTCAATCAGCATGATCGAAGGCAGCGTCAGGATGCCCTGTCGAAGATCGTTGCAGGCCGGCTTGCCGAGCTCTTCAGACGTGGAAGTGAAGTCCAGAACATCGTCCATGACCTGGTATGCCATCCCCAGGGAGTAGCCATAGTCGTGCATTCGGGCCTCGTCTGCGTCGGATGCGCCGGCAAGGATGGCACCGCTCTCTGCAGCGGTTGTGAAGAGTGACCCGGTCTTGTTGTAAATGCGCTTGAAGTAGGCGTCGCGACTGGAGAGTGAATTGCCCTCGCCAATCAGCTCCGTTAGCTCGCCCTTGGCCAACTCCATGATGGTTTCGGCGAAACGCTTGATCACCCGGACATTATTCGTGTCGCACACGAACATCGCAGCGGCTGCGAATAGGTAGTCGCCCAGCAAAACTGCTGTGCGGCCGCCCCACAGATTGCTGGGTGTTGCGCGTCCGCGCCTCAGATCAGCACTGTCCACCATATCATCGTGAACAAGCGTGGCAATGTGCAACAGTTCCACGGCCGCGGCCATCGTCACCTGCGACTCGGAAGGTGATTTCCCCCACAGTTTCGACGTTAGGAGAGTGATCGCTGGGCGCACTCGCTTCCCGGGCGCAGCAAGAATGTGTTCTAGCCGCTCCTGGAGCACGATGTCAGACTCAATATTTTCAGCATCTTCACGGTCGGCCACGGCAATTAGTGAGGCGATTACGCGCTGCAACTCAACCTCAACCGGGCCGTAGACGGTTGATTCAATATCGCTTTTGGTCAGCACTAGACCGCCGCTCCCTGTTCAGGAGATTCGTGGCGGGCGTGTTCTTCTTCAATCATGGCGTCGTCCAGTTTCTTGAAGATAGGAGATGGCTTTGGCAATTGAGTGCCGGCGGATGGCGTTAGATTGCTCCAGCCAATATCGCTTATTTCACCTTCTGCGGCCAGTGATGCGTGCAGTTTTGCCGCGCCATCAGGCAGGTAAGGGTGTATCAATGTTCGAAGCGTGCTTGCCATCTCAATACCGATAGCCAGCGTTGTGCCGGTGCGGTCCATGTCTGTTTTTGCCGTCTTCCACGGTGCCTGAGTGTCCAGATATCGGTTGCCAGTCTGAGCTAGGGCCATGATCAGCCTGAGCGCCTCTCTAAAATGCCGCGCTTCAATCTCTGATGCAACTTCAATCATCGCAGACGCGCACGCCTCAAGCGCAGCGGCATCTGAATCGTCCTGCTCACCACGTTCAGGAACCACACCGTCAAAGTTGCGCTGAGTCATGCTCAACACACGATGAATGAAGTTACCCAGCGTGGCGACCAGCTCGTCATTGTTGCGGGCGAGGAATGATCGCCAGTTGAAGTCACTATCGGATGTTTCAGGCATCGTAGCGGCCATGTAGTAGCGAAGCGCGTCGGAATCGTAACGATCGAGGGCCTCTAGGGCGTTGATGCCCCAGTTGCGGCTCTTGGAGAACGCGCCGCCCTCGTAGTTCAGGTACTCATTTGCGGGCACGTCGTACGGGAGGTTCAGAGCTTCGTCACCAGCGCCGCCCATAATCATTGCGGG
>CAUZJA010000203.1:0-5234 GCA_963579925.1 Dehalococcoidia bacterium
TCCGTCATAAGGTGGTTGATGTAGCTAATTTCCGCGGAGAATTTCTCGACCGACTCCCAGTAATCGCGCGTCCAGTCCCGCCATTGATCGTCTTCGGAAGCATCATCCCACTGGGAGATTATGTCGAAGTCGTACATGTTCTCCCGCAGGCTGAAGGCCGTGGCGTCGGCTGCCACGCGGGTTGCCTGGCCGTGTATATGGAACAGGAATACGGCAGACTTAGGAGCCGTCATGGTCTCTGCTTTTTCGATGACGATATCGATGAACTCATCCGTTAGCTCCGGGATATACCCGGATTTCCAGTAGCGGCGTATTCCGTGTGGTTCAGCATCCTTTAAGAAGCTCTGAAGGACTGAATAGGGAATCTCACCGACCATGTCGGCGGCAGGCTCAGCGAAATCGCGCATTGGCTTGACGGCTGCTTCGCCATCCTCAATCGCGCCGAAGTAGCCAATAAGGAGAGCGACCATCGGCACCCCGTCGGGCGAAGTTAGCAGCGCGCAAAATACGGAGAGATCATCCGGCAAATCAGCAGTAAACTCCGCATAGAATTTCATCACCTCACGTGCCATAGCACGCGGGTACAGGAGCAGTCCGCCGTACAGGTTTCCTTGCTCGTGGAGGCGGTATTCAAATGACGTAACCACTCCAAAGTTTCCGCCGCTACCGCGCAGTCCCCACAGCAGATCCTGGTTCTGAGTTTCGCTTGCTGTGACCACCTCGCCGGTTGCCGTCACAAGATCAGCGGACAAAAGATTATCGGCTGCGATGCCGTGCTCGACCATCGCCCAACCAAGGCCGCCGCCAAGAGTCAGCCCACCTATGCCCGTGTTGGTAACGGTGCCGCCAGTAGTCGCCAGGCCGTGTAGTAGTGTCTCCGTGTCAACATCACCCCAAACGCAGCGCCCTCTGCGCGCGCAGTGCGATTTTCGCGTCAACATGGACGCCGTTCATGCGTGTGAGATTGACGACCAACCCTCCGTCGTTGGTAGCGATTCCGGAGGCGTTGTGCCCGCCGCCTCGCACTGAGAGAACAAGATCATGCGCGCTGGCCATCTTCACCATCGCGACCACGTCAGAAGTGCCCTCGCACATAGCGATCAGCCCAGGACGCCGGTCGATCATGCCGTTCCAGACCAACCGACCCTCGTCATACCCAGCATCGCCATCAACCAGCAGGTCGCCGCGCAGGACTCCCTGCAACTCGGCAATCTGCTCCTCAGATACGTCTACCGAACCGCCACCATTTGTGAGAACGCAAACCGACACCATCTACCACTCCTCTGACCAGTCAATAAAGTTTGTGCAGTATAGCGAAGAGGGGAGTTAGCGGGAGGGACTCGGCGTCTTCGAAGCGCTACCCGCGCCGACCGCCGCTGCCGCGCATGAGGCCGTATGAGCGGTTGATCTCGCGGTGGGCCACCGGCAGAAGTTCGCGACCCTGGAGTGCGGGGTGGGTGTCAGCGTAGCGGTGGGCGCGGAAGATTGTGCGGCTGCGCGCGTCGTCTTTGCCGTGGACGAATGGGCTGATCCACTCCCAGACCACTTCGCCACGGTTGGTCACCTCGAACACCCGGCCGGTGGCGCCCTCGCAGATTACGAGGTTACCGTTGGGTTGGCGTTCGGCGCTTGAGATGTGCGGGCTAAAGAACTGCAGGGCTGGGACGGCTTCGTACTTCACTTCAACATCGTTATTGGCGGGGTCTACTTCTATGATGCGTGAACTCGGTTGACCCGGCTTGTGCATGCCGTTGTCGAAGATCTGGATCTTGCCGCCGTCTTGCCACGTTGCGTGGTGCTGGTGGTGGGCGATTCCGTATGGCAGCTGCCACGTGAGTTCGCCAGACGCGCGGTCGATCACGCCGACGGTGTGGTTGGCGCGGCATGAGAAGAGAAGCTGATCGTCATCGTTGAGATGCAGGGCGTTGACGTGGGTCCACTCCACGCGTGGCTCAAGCGGGCAGATGGGGTCTTTTCTTGGGTCGAGCAGGTGATACAGAGCGGCTCGCCAGACGATCTCGCCTTTCGGGTTCACTTCGATGAACTCGTCGCCAAGCATGTTGGGTGCGCCGCGTTTGTGGCGTCCGCCTCCCCTCACGGCCTTCGTCTCGTCCTCCGTCATCTCTACCCAACGCACCAGCAGCGTGTTGCCGTTCTCCAGGCGCTGGAAGTCGTGGTGAATAGCCTCATTTTCGTAGCTCCACACCAGGTTGCCGTCCCAGTCGACTTCATACATGCGGGATGAGTTGCCGCCCAGCACCCGGAGGCGCTCGGAAAGCGGCATTTCGGCTGCCTTCGAGCGGTCGCCAACTTTGACGGCAGGGTCGGTGCCACGAATCAGGAGGTTGCCGTTGTCCAGCAGTCGTCCGTAGCCGGGAGTGAAATCGTCACCAAACGCCCAGCGATGGACTATTGAGCCGCCCATATCGAGCAACAGCGTGTCCTGACCACCTGAAGGCGACACGAGCGTGTAGCCGTGGAACGACTTGCTTCGGTCGTGGTGTGTGAGACCTGTTTTCTGAAATGCTGACCAACCCATAACGTGCTCCCCTTGGTGTGGCGTGTGGCTCCGATATTACACGCGGGTTCATGTCGTACAATTCAAGGGAGGGACCTTCAGTAATTTTGAGGTGGAACTATCCAGAGGGAAGGAGCGATCGGCCTGAATGCTGGACGAAGAGAGTTCGAAGCTCTTCATCGGAGATTTCTTCAGCGATATCGTTGAGAATGCTCTGGGCCCGTGAAGCTTCATCGTCGCCGGACTCTCCGTTGCGAGCCAGGAATCCTGCGAGCGCTGCGAGTGCCTGCCAGTGACCGCGTCTTGACCCCGCTTCGGATGCGTTGGCTACCGCTTCTTCGAGGCATTTGCGGGCCGCAGACGTGTCGCCTTTTGCCTCAAGCGCCTCGCCTTTGAAGCGCAGTACGTCGTAGCGCCGGAAGATGACGTTGGTGGAATCTAGGCTCGTCAAGTAACGGTTGGCCGTCTCGATAACCGCGTCTGTGCGGCCGATGCCATGCAGGACTTCTAGTTCCGTCAGATGGCTCAGCCCGAAGCCTGAGATTGGGTGTGATATCTCCATCTCCGCCAGCGCCAGCGCCTCATCAAGCGAGTTCGCAGCGCCGTCGGAGTCGCCTGACAGCCGCTTGATCTTTGCCACTCCACCAACGGAGAACCTCTGGAGCAACGGCAGCTCAACAGTCTCTCGCACCGACTCCATAGCGAGCTCGATTCCGGTGTAGTCGCCAGCATCAGCCATCGCCAATCCAAGCCTCACCGGATAGAGGCGGGTTGCTGCGAATCCGGAGCCGCGCGCGGCGCCGCGTCCGGTTGTCAGCGCTTCGATGGCCTTTTCCGGCTGTCCGAACTCACCGTACAAGACGCTGAGGCGAACGAACGCCACGGCTTCACCGAACCGGTTGCGGTTCTTGCGGCTAACCTCAAGCGCCTCTTCAGCGGATTCGGTAGCGTGCTCGAAATCTCCCAGGGCAGTCCGAATATCACAGTCCTTGGCAAGGCTGTCTGCCAGCATCAGCCTGTCGTCCAACTCGCGAAGTAACAGTACGGCTTCGTCTAGTGAAGCGAGCGACTCATCTTTCCGCCCCATTGCCAGTAATGGCCTTACGAGGTCGTTAAGCGAATATGCGAGTTCTTCTTTGAGGTGGTGCTCGCGGGCGATCTCAACAGATCGCTCACCGTGTGCCACCGCGATCGACACATCAGTCCCTGAGTAGGCCTCCAGAAGCATCATGTTCCAGTACGCTTTGGCCTCAGCGCGATGATCACCAAGTTCCTGTGCCAGTGCGATTGTTTGCTCGGATATTTCGCGGCCTTTGGTGGGATCAAGCTCGCTGCTCAGGGTTGAGTAGGTGGTGGCTTGCGGCAAAAGCGCACCCAGACGGATTCCATCATCAGACCGCTCACGGCCGATCTCTTCCAGCTTCTCGTAATTGCGGAGCGCACCCTGATAATTGCCAGAAATCTCCTGCACTCTGCCCAGTCCGGTATAAAGATCAACGATCAGTTCAGGTGAAACCTCTGTTTTCTCCGCAAGTTCAATTGCAGAGGAGTACAGCATGTTCGCTTCCATCTTGGCTAGGAGGCGTACAGCGGAGTCGGCTGCAGTCTTGTAGTACTCAATGGCCTGCAGGTTATTCCCGGCCTGGGCGTGGTGATACGCCAGCCGGTTCGGTTCATCGTCACTTCTACCCACCTTTTCGAGGGCCTCGGCACAGACTGATGGAATCGCCTGCGCTCCCTTCGTAGAATCGAGTTGTACGCAGCATCTCGGGTTAGCTGCTATCTGAACATGAATACAGTGTTGGGTACGGTGGCGGTGACATCGATCAATTGCATCTGCTGGAATCTGGCCATCTGGTCGCTGAGAGATCCATTGGCGGTAGATATCTGTTCCAGAACAGGGAGGTCGAATGATCGCCCGGTCACTGAGGCTAGCTGAAGAGTCAGGCGCGACTCTGCTGGCAATCTGTCTAGACGAGTCAGAATTAGCGCTTGCACGTTGTCAGGAACAGCAATCGTTCCAGCGTTGGTATCGCTATTCCATTTCAGACCGGATTCTGTGTCTTGAACTGCATCGCTCTCGACAAGGACGCGCACCACCTCTGCCAGGAAGTAGGGGTTGCCATCAGCGCGACTTTGGATCTGCGAGCGAATGTTACGGGGCATACCTTCGACCGACAGCAGCGCGTCTACAAGTAGGCCGCTATCGCTGTTAGATAGGGGGCCCAGGTCGATCTCGGAATACCGATCGGCGTAATCGCTCTCGGCCATCGCCTTCACCTGCCATGCGCCGGAATCTTCCTCCGGACGGAAGGCGCACACAATCAATATCTTCTCAGTCTCGGCCAATTCAAGCAGGTGGATCAGCAACTCCTGGGACGCCGGATCAATCCACTGGAGGTTGTCCAGAACCAGCACGGTCGGAGCTTCCGTAGCGTCCTGTTTCCAGAAGTCGGAGGCTGTCTGCTGAATCGTTTGCTGCAGCGTCTCGCCTTCAAGTACTGGCTCGTGATCGTGCGGGATCAGGGAACAGAGGACATCAGCTGCGTTGGATCCGAGTTCATTGGATTCAGGCGGAGCGTTCTCCAGGATCTCGGCGACTTGTGCGCCAGTGGAGTCGTGGTCATCGCGATCATGAACGCCAAACATCTGTTGCACGCGTGGGATGAAAACGCCGTAAGGAGTCGTCTCACCAAACGAGATGCCGCTCATCTCA
>CAUZJA010000204.1:0-5234 GCA_963579925.1 Dehalococcoidia bacterium
TCAACTTTCACTTATTTGTTCGGGATTTATCTTGGGTCGATGATGCGTTCCCTTCGTTACGTATACTGGCGGTCCAACGTCTCATACCTCGAATATATGGAACTCCACACCACATGCCCACCGCCCCACTCATCCTGCTCCCGCCGTCCGAAGGTAAGGCCTCCGGTGGTTATGGTGCGGCGCTTGATCTTGGGGCCATATCGTTCGAGGCGTTGAATCCCACGCGGAAGCGGATGGTGCTGGCACTTGGGAAGCTGAGTGAGCGGCCCCGGGTGGCGCAGAAACTTCTCGGCGTTAAGGGGAAGGCGCTGGAGCAGGCTAAGGCGGAGAACGCGAGCCTGGAGACTGCTGCTACGATGCGGGCTATCGATCGGTATACGGGCGTGATGTACTCCGCTATCGAGTATCAGTCGCTGGACGACGATGCTCGGGAGTCGTTTACTCAGAATGTGATCATCATGTCCGGGCTTTTCGGGGCTGTGCGGCCGTTCGACATGATTCCGGCGTACAAGCTGAAGATGGGCGCGAAGTTGATCCGCAACAAGACGTGCGCCGCCGTGTGGAAGCCGCTGCTATCGAAGTCGTTGGCGAGCGAGGCCGATTACGGCGTGATCTGGGACCTGCTCCCGGGCGAACACAGCGCCGCATGGGACCCTGCAAAGGTACCGCACGAAACCCGGTTCACAGTGAAGTTCGCCGAGCGTGGGACCAGCGGCGAGGTGAAGACAGTCAACCACTGGTCCAAGCTGCTCAAAGGTGCGCTGATCCGCCATCTCGTTGAGAACACAAACGCCGCCAGTTCGGCTGATTCCGCCCTTGAATTAGCCAAAGCCTTCTCACAGCCGGAAGGCCACTCCTTCAGCCCAGATCTGACATCCAAGGTAGATCAAGCGACCGAGCTGGTATTCCTCAAGGAATAAGTGCCCGTTGGGTCTTGATCTAGGCTGCCAAGTGGCCGTCTGACAAGACTTAGCCGCGGTCTGATTTGTCGTATTCGGCGTAGATGTAGGGGTGTTCTGGATCGTGGTGCGTCAGCGTGTCCGGGTTGTCGACCCGACCCGCAGGACGCGTGTTGCTGCCCGTAGCGCCAGTTGCCTCATCGCCCAGCTCCTGTCGGAATCCATCGAGCTTCGCGCTGAGCGCTGCCACCACATCCGGGTTATCGGCATAGACGTTGTTCGTCTCGCCGATGTCCGACTCCAGGTCGTACAGCTCTGAGATATCGTCTCCACCCTTGCGCACGTGCAGCTTCCACTTTGAGTCGCGCACTGCCTCCAGCGTGTTCTCGTCATAGTAGGCGAACTCCTCACGAGGCGAGTCGCCGGGGTTCTCATCGAACATGAGCGACGAGATGTTCACGCCGTCGATGGTGCGGTCTGAGGAAACATCAGCGCCAACCAGTGCGGACAGCGTCGGGAACAGGTCCATCGTTGTGGCAAGCTGATTTCGTACCTGACCACCGGCGATTTCTGCTGGCCACCGCATGATGCATGGCACACGCTGCCCGCCCTCCCATGTTGTCCCCTTCTTGCCGCGAAGGTCTCCGTTGCTGCCACCCTGGTTGTCCAAACGAGAGCCGTTGTCGCTGGTGAAAATGACGAGCGTATCGTCGTCCAGACCCTGCCGCTTTAGCTCGCTCATGATGACGTCAGTTGCCCAGTCGATTCCCGCCACGCAGGCACCATAATCGCCATTCTGCGACGCCTTAACCAGTCCGTCTGGGGCGTATAGCGGCAAGTGCACGTACATGTGCGCGAAATATAGGAAGAACGGCTCATCCTTATTGTCGCGAATGAACCCAACGGCATCCTCAACATACCGCTCTGTCAGCGCACGAAGGTCCGGCTGCTCCTGGATCACCTCGTCATCTCGAATCAACGGCAGAGGCGGTCGACTCCGGCGCGCATCGGCCTGCGCCGAATCGTCCCTGGGATCGCTGTCGACCTGCCGTCCCATATCGTTGCTGAACGGCAAGCCAAAGTAGCTGTCGAAGCCGTGCTGCGTCGGCAGGAACTCATTCTGGTCGCCGCAGTGCCACTTACCGATGATCTTGGTGGCGTAGCCAGCATCCTTCATCACAGAGGCGATGGTCGTCTCATCGGTGTTCAGACCAATGCCCTGTCCCGGGAAGAGCACTCGGAAGCCGTCGAATGATCCAAATCCAATGCGGGGTGGGTAACAGCCGGTCATCAACGCACCACGAGATGGTGAGCAGACGGGTGAGGCCACGTAGAAATCGGTGAATCGCACGCCTTCTTCGGCCATGCGGTCAAGCACGGGTGTGCTGTTGACGGTGGAGCCGTAGCTGCCCAGATCTCCGTAGCCCAGATCATCACAGTTGATCAGTACGATGTTCGGCTTCTTCACGGCATGTCCCTCAGATTCACTCTTGTGTGCTGTCACAGATGGCTATGCGAGCCGCTATGTTAGCGGGAGTGGAGGGTCTTGCGGGGACTGACTGACCGACGAGTCAAATCACCGGGTCGCTACTTCTTCAGGCGTGCCCTGCTGGCACCTATTCCGACGCCAATCGCCATCCCCAGGGGGAGCCAGATGCCGATGTTGTCAGTAAGGGCTCCGATAATCGAGCCAAACATGATGCCTAGCCCGATGGCCGTGGATGTCTCTTTTTTGGTGTCTTGATCTTTTCTGTTTTTGAAGCCAAACATGGCAGCATTTTACGCCGAACCAAGTTGGCTGAGCACTTTTATCGTTCTGATTGCAGCGGTCATGCTAGGCTTTCGCCTCGTGATGCGTGTTGCGGTGAACGAGCCTAGGGAGTGATCGATGAGTCAGGTCCACGAGATTGTTGCTGAGACGTACTACCGGACGTTCTCCAAGTCGTACCCCGTGCTGGCGCGAATCACGCCTGGCGACACGGTTGTAACAAAGACGCTGGACTCTGGCGGACAGGACCTCCATGACGAGCATCTTCACGAGGCCGGTAACCCGCTCACGGGACCATTTTTCATTGAGGGCGCTGAGCCGGGCGACAGCATCTCAGTCAGCCTGGACAAGGTAAGGCTAAATCGGGACTGGGGTTACACGTCGTATCGCCTGGGCCTCGTTTCGCTGAATCCTGACCACATCGAGAGAACCTACTCCGACCAGTACAGCATGAACCTGGTACGAGACGGTCGCGCCAACATTTTGCCGTGGGATATTGATATCGAAAAGAAGACCGTACGAGCGCGCAAGCCCGAAAGCGATACGTCGGGGCTGGTGTTCGATGCCGATCCAATGCTCGGCTGCATCGGCGTTGCGCCCGAAGGCGATTTCACGCCTACATCAGGCCCGTCCGGCCCTTACGGCGGCAACATCGACTACAACCACATTCGCGAAGGCGCCACAGTGCATCTTCCGGTCTACCAGACCGGAGCCTTGCTGTACGTAGGGGACGGCCACGCCCTGCAGGCAGATGGCGAGCCGCTGGGGACGGGCATCGAGACAAGTATGGACGTGGAGTTCTCAGTCACGCTGCACAAGGGGCGCGCACTCATCGGACCTCGCGTTGAGTCCTCCGACTACATCATCAGTGTGGGCAGTCAGCCGGAGTTCTCAAGCGCTCTCAACCGCGGTCTTCAGATGGCCACCAGCGACATGGTGAACTGGCTCGTCGCCGATTACATCATGGAGGAATGGGCCGCCCACATGCTCATCGGCATGGTTGGTATCTACGACGTAGTCACCGTGGCGGGCTCAATGGGTCTGCGCGTACCGAAAGTGAATCTCCCGTAGGAGGTAATTCGTGAATTGCCGCTACGCGTTTAGGGCGTCTGAGAACTGTTCCAGGCAGCGTTCTGCGAAGAGCGTCATGTTGGTTTCACGATCATCCAACCCGGTCTCCAGCGTCGACACAAGATCAGTGGGGCCGGAGACGGCGACGCAGGTGTGGCCTGCTGAGTCTCCATAGTCGTTACCAGTTGGGCCGGATGCGCCCGTTTCGCTGATGCCCCACGTGGTGCCAAGCTTGTCTCGCACTGTAGCTGCGATCAGGCTGGCGTACGGCTCCGACGACGATCGAACACCAGGATGGTCAGCGAGATCGATCGCCAGGAACGCGTCTCGGGCAGTGCCCGTATACGTCACCGCTCCACCCATGTAGTACGCCGACGCGCCCGGAACTGCCAGCAGCGCAGCTGATACCAGCCCGCCGCCGGAAGTCTCTACGACAGCCACTGTATCGCCGCGTTCCTTCAGGATTACGGCGATACCTTCGGCCAGTTCACTCAGCTTGCTCATCCTAGTTCCTTAGTCTCCGGCCGGTATCGTGCCTTCAGACGCTGACATGTCACTATCGCCCGACTCAACTCTCAGGTCCGGTAGCCACATCAGGAATGATGGCAGATACCAGTTCCACTTACCAAGCAACTTCATGCTTGCCGGCACCAGCACCATCCGAACGATGGTGGCGTCGATCAAAATCGCCGTACCAAGGCCGAATCCCATCTGCTGAAGTCCAATCAGATCACCCGCAGCAAATCCCCAGAACACGGAGACCATGATCAGAGCCGCACCGGTGATCAATCGACCAGTAGCGCGAACGCCAAATGCAACGGATTCCGTGTTGTCACCGGTCTGGTCGAATCGCTCACGAATCCTGCTGAGCAGGAACACGTGGTAATCCATGGAAAGACCAAACAGGATGGTGAAGAGGAATAACGGAATCCACGCCTCAATGATGTCAAATTCGGCAAACAATCCCAGATCGGCTCCTACGCCTTTCTGGAACATGAGAACCAGCAAACCATAGGTTGCGGCCACCGAAAGCAAGTTCAGCAGAATGGCTTTGATGGGCACAATGATTGATCGGAATACCAGCATCAGAAGTATGAAACTCATGCCAAGCACAAACGGGAACACCACCAGTATTCCGTCTTTTGCGGCCTGGAAGAAATCCATATTGAACGCGGTCTCACCTGTAACTACGATCTCCGCGTCACTCCCGGCGAACGCCGCCGGAATGTAGGTATCCCGCAATCGATTAACTGCATCTTGCGTGGGTTTTTCTGCTGTGTCTCCGGAGATTGGAATGTTGATCAACGCTATCGATCGGGATGCGTTCAACTCAGCCGGGCTTGGCTGTCCATATGAACCAAGAGGATCTGACGCCATAGCCACAGTAACAGCGACGATTCCAGCTTGGACAGCTGTCGAATCGTAGTCGCCTGCGATGACGATCTGCGCGGGACTCGTTGCTCCGTCCGAGAACTCGCCGTCCAGAATGTCGAATC
>CAUZJA010000205.1:0-5131 GCA_963579925.1 Dehalococcoidia bacterium
CACACTGCCAGTGCAATCCAGCGCCGGGTCATTTGGGTCCGAAAGAACTCCGATGGCGCTGATCTTGCCAGCACTAATGCCGATATCTGCGTCGAATGGGGCTGACCCGCTGCCGTCGATGGCCTGTCCGCCGCGCAGAATGAGATCGGACAAGCTACGCCTCCTCAAACGTGAGGATCAGGTTGTTCAACTCATCGCGGTGAATCTGAGCATCCGGCGGAACAACAGTAGTCGCATCGTACTCATCCACAATGATTGGCCCCGGTGTTGGCTGCGCGCCGATGTCTGCCCGCCCGACCACTGGCGTTGACAGCGTCCCGTGATCCGGACCGAAGTACGCCTCTCGATGGCCCCGTGTCTCGACCTGGACTACATCGGAAACGCTATTGGGCTGCTCATCTGACGGGAACACGACGAGATACCTGATGTTCACAATCTCGACCGGCTCGTCATCCGAGCGGTGGCCGTATGTCCGATCGTGCTCCTCGTGGAACGCCTCGACGGTCTGTTTTAGTCCTTCAGCCGTAATCCGGCCCTCACCGCTGAAGTTGCCAAAATTGACAGATAACTCGTAACCCTGCCCGCTATAGCGCAGGTCAGCGAGCGCCGTCCACGTGCCCAGTTCGGGGTCCTGATCATCTTCCCGCAGTGATTCCGTTGCCGTTTTGCGTAGTCGAGATAAAGCGCTATCGAGTTCCTCGATAGCCAACTCAGCAATCTTGCGGAACAGCGTCTGCACGAAGCGATATGCCGGAGCGGCGGTGAGCAGGCCAAACGCTGAGAAGAGACCCGGTGCCGGAGGAACAATCACGGTGCGGATTCCAAGCGATCGGGCGATACCAGAGGCGTGAATAGGCCCGCTGCCACCAAACGCCAGCATGGCGAACTCGCGAGGATCACGACCCCGATACGTTGTGACCGCCTTGATTGCACGAATCATCGATACATTGGCAATCTCATACACGCCATGCGCCGCATCAAGGGCGGCTATCTGCAAAGGGTCAGCGGCAGTTTTCTGGATCGACTCGATCGCTTTATCACGATTGAGGGTGATAACACCGCCAGCAAGAGCTTGCGGATTGATGAAGCCCAGCGTGACGTTGGCGTCGGTCACCGTGGGATCAACGCCGCCCGTTTCGTAGCAGACGGGGCCGGGACTGGCGCCAGCGGAGTCGGGGCCAACTTTCAACGCTCCACCAGAGTCGATACGAACAATACTTCCGCCACCTGCCCCAACTTCAGCGATATCGATCACCGGCAACTTGAGTGCGTGGCCACGTCCTTTCACCAGTCGGCTGGAGAGCGATATGCCCGCGCCAACCTCGTATTCGGTGGTCAGTGCCGGCTCGCCGGCTTCCACCATCGAGGCCTTCGCCGTGGTGCCCCCCATGTCGAACGTGATGAGGTTGTCGAATCCGGCTTGCCTCGCGAGGTACGCACCGCCTACAACGCCAGCGGCTGGGCCTGACTCGATGATGTGCGATGGCTTCACCGCGGCAGCAGCGTTCGACATCACACCGCCGTTCGACTGCATGATGCGCACCGGCGCGCTGATTTTCGCGGATGAGAGCTGGTTTGAGAGAGATTTCAGATAGTAGGCAACCACCGGCCCAACGTATGAGTTGATCACCGTGGTGCTGGCGCGTTCGTACTCCCTGATCTCCGGGAGTACTTCTGATGACACCGACACGAATAGATTTGGGAATCTGCGTCGAACCTCTTCAGCCAACTGCGATTCGTGGTCAAAGTTGCGATATGAGTTGAGCAGGCAGATGGCGATCGCTTCGATGCCTTCCTCTGCGATGCGCTCAAACCCAGATTCAGCAGATGTCATGTCTAGAGGCGTGAGTACCTCACCGTCGGCATCTATCCGTTCGTCTACCTCGATGCGATATCTGCGGCGCACCAAAGGCGGGGGAGGCGTGTAGTCAAGTGAGAACAACTCCGGAATACGGAGGCGCCTCAACTCAAGGACATCACGGAATCCGGTCGTCGTTATCAGAGCCGTGCGAGCGCCCTTGTTCTCCAAGATTACGTTTGTGGCAACTGTGGTGCCGTGAACGATCTC
This sequence comes from Dehalococcoidia bacterium, assembly GCA_963579925.1. GTDB lineage: Bacteria > Chloroflexota > Dehalococcoidia > Lucifugimonadales > Lucifugimonadaceae > UBA1151. Next base: position 2,069 of record CAUZJA010000205.1, read on the forward strand.
GGCAATGGAGCTACCGACCACACCCATCTCGGCCAGGATTTCCTCGATACCTGAGACGATGCCCACCGAATAATCGTCAACCGTAGAGCTGACTTTGCGCGTTACCGATCTGCCATCAGGGGTGACAAGTACAACGTCTGTGAATGTGCCGCCGATATCAGCTCCAACGCGGTAGCCGCTGTCTGTGGGAGTGGACTCTGTCACCTGGTTGCGGCCTCTCGTGACGATTTGTTGAAAGAGTGTTGCATGAGAATGGCGATTATCGTCTGGTCTGCGAGTGGAGACAACTCTGGGCGAATCAGGTCTCAACAAACTCTTTAAGGGAACCAAACTGGTGTTAACAAAATGAGACCCACCAGCCGTGGGTCTCATGAGAGATGAATCACCGAGGGGCGTTTGCCCTCGGTGGTATGGACGAGAGTCTAACTCTTGCCGATCTTGAACATCTTTGTGCCACACTCTGGGCAGATGCCCTTAGTGGCCGGACGACCATTCTTCATGGTGGTCTGCTCCGGGCTCTTCATCTCACGCTTGGTCTTGCACTTCATGCAATATGCTTCCATTGTGATCTCCGATTCTCAGGCAGGCCCTTTTGGATGGTTCAGGGCCACTGCCATAGTCCTTCCTGAGTCGGAAGGAACCGTATTTATCGCCACTGACCTCGTGATCAGCTAATCAATCTTTAGGGCAACTGAATATCGCTGTCAACTGGAATTACGTTCAGATCGCGCATTCGGTCGTGGGTACGAAGCCAGTCCGCCCTCACAGCGAGTGCCCGAAAAGGCCGATTTACCGTAGGTATTAGGCGAATATGCTGTTTCTGACGATGAGATCGAGTTTGCTCAGAGAGTTCTTCGCATCGTGAGAGGGCCTGTGGAGTGTTTCCCAGCTAACCCAGCACTATTGGCGCGAACGTGATCTCACCGTACTGCTGGGAAACTTTCTCCAAAGTGGCCTGAGCGCGACTCCTAACCCATCGTCTCCCGTACTGCGGCGATAACTTTCTCAGGCGTCGGATATATGAGCGGTTCAAGTGCCGGTGAGTACGGTACGTTGACCTGCTCTGCGGCCACTTTCATTATGGGTGCCTGAAGCGACCAGAAAGCCTCTTGCGCGACGATGGACGAGATCTCACTGGCGGCGCTGCACGTCTCATGCGCGGGGTCAACGACCACCAGGCGCCCCGTCTTCTCTACCGAGGTCAAGATTGTCTGTTTATCCAACGGAACCAGCGTCCGAGGGTCGATGATCTCGCAGGAGATCCCCTCTGCCTCAAGAACCTTTGCCGCGTTCTCAGCGTGCGCGACGCCACCGGCAATGCCGACAATCGTGACATCGGTGCCTTCACGGACGATGCGTGCCTCACCAAACGGCACCAGCAGCTCGCCTCCAGGAAGGTCCTCGTTGGCCGGAACTTCGCCTCGTGAGCTTATCGCGATGCCGTCTTCAAAGATCAGGCATGGGTTGTTGTCGCGCACCGCCGTCTTCATCAGGCCTTTGGCATCGTAGGGATTTGTGGGGCAAATCACTTTGAGCCCAGGCGTACTCATGAAGATGTTGTAGTTGCGGTCTGAATGGTGGGCAGCCGCGCCGCGGGCGTAAAACATTCGGGCACGCCATGTGACAGGGAGCGTCGCCTGACCGCCGAACATGTAACGCATCTTGGCGGCCTGGCTAATCATCTGGTCCATTCCAACCCAGAAGAAGCTAGTTACGGTCTCCACGATTGGGCGCTGGCCAACCAGCGAGGATCCAATGGCGGCACCAAAGAATCCGTTCTCCGATAGTGGCGTGTCCATCACACGATTTTCCCCGAACTTTTCAAGGAGACCGGCGCTGGCACCGTATACGGAGGCTCGGATGTCCTCACCCATCAGGTAGACGGACTCATCTCGTTCCATCTCTTCGCGGGTGGCCTCTGCGATTGCGGCCATGTAGGTCATAATTGGCATGTTTTTGTTCTCTAATTGAGCTGACTAATTTTGAGTTGTCTGGATTTTTTGTATTGTCTGGAGGCGGCTATTCCGCCCACATGTCCTCAAACAACTCTTCGGGACCCGGGTATGGGCTCTCACGGGCGAATACGAGTGCTGCGGCCACATCTTCACGGACGCGTGACTTAACAATTTCAATCTCCTCAGCAGTGACGACTCCGGTGGAGGTGATTGCCGCTTCATGGATATCTAGCGGGTCACGCTTGCGCCATTGGTCAACTTCTTCATCGCTCCGGTACGGGTCGTCTCGCACGCGATCGAGGCCAAGAGAGTGATCTTCAAATCGGTAAGTCATGCACTCAATTAGAGTTGGTCCCTCGCCAGCCCGAGCGCGTGCGACAGCTTGAGTGGTTGCCTCGTAAACAGCTATTGCATCCTGGCCGTCTACCAGCACGCCCGGCATGTTGTACGCCGGAGCGCGGTCGGAGACGTGATCAACAGATACCGAGTTTTTGTACGACGTTGTGATGGCGTACTGGTTGTTCTCGCAGAGGAAAATTACCGGAAGGTCCCACAGTGAGGCCATGTTCATGGACTCGTGGCATGCACCCTGATTGGAGGCGCCGTCACCAAAAAAGACCATGGAGACAAAGTCTTTGCCCTGCTGCTTGGATGCCAGTGCAGCACCGGTAGCGATTGGAACCGAGGAGGCCACGATTCCAGATTCACCCAGAATTCCAATGGAGAAGTCCGCAAGGTGCATCGAGCCGCCTTTTCCCTTGCAGTAGCCACCACTTTTACCGAGTAGCTCCGCCATCGCACCGTTCAGATCGCCACCTTTTGCGATGGGATGGCCGTGACTGCGATGATTTCCCGCAATGTAATCGGTGTCTTTGAGCGCCGCACAAGCGCCAACGGCAACGGCTTCTTCGCCAATATATGGGTGAGCTGGTCCCTGGAGTTCTCCAGATGAGTGAATCTCAATGACAGTTTCTTCGAAAATACGGATTCGCCACATTCGCTCTAGCATCTGCAGCAAAAGGTCTTTGTCGGGCGGCATATGTCTCCTCATTGGGTCCCAATTGGCCTCTTCGCGCGATTGTTCAGGGCATTGATCAGGCCGGGATTC
>CAUZJA010000206.1:0-5099 GCA_963579925.1 Dehalococcoidia bacterium
AAAAGTGATGAGTTGAACTTCCACTGGGCTGCTAACCTCAATGTGATACGCAATGGAGAGGATGTGGTTGAGCGAAAGTGGGAACGTAGCTTCAAGCGAGAGCTGATGTGAGGCTGGGGATGGCTAAGTGCAGATGAGTGACACTGACAAAGAGATGGTTGTGATGGCGACGAATGATGAGATTGCCATCTCTATTGCGCGCGATATTTTGGATCAAGAGGGCATCAAGTACTCGCTAGGTGGCGCTGGGCTTCGCAGGTTTGGTGGCAGCACTTTTCTTGGTGCTTCTATGGGGCCGCTTATGGGTGAGACGTTCATCAAGGTTCCCGCGTATCTGGCACAACAGGCTCGGGAATTGCTGCAGGGACTTTCGGGCGCGGATTCGATGGATGAGGAGATTCCGCCACCGGCAACGGCCTGAGACGGGGCGCTAGTTGATTCGGGGCGCAATTGGGCCCGGCTGCGGCTATGATTGGCGGATATTTCACATCCGCTGATCTGACCGAGGGCTAAATGAAAATCGAAGCGATTGATCTCTTCTACGTTGCGCTGCCCGAAATCAAGCGCGCTGCTGATGGCAGCCAGGACACGCTTTTATGCCGCGTGCGCGCCGATAACGGCCTTTATGGCTGGGGCGAGAGCGATTCATCTCCCCTAGTTTCGCTGGCGGCTTATGTGTTTCCAATGTCGCACTCGAACATCATCAACATCAATGAGGCGTTGCTCGGCGAGACGATCGATTCGGTAGAGGACGTGCATCGGTTGCGCGTTAAAGCCGGGGTATATGGGCTTGATGTACAGCAGCTTGATCATGCTGTTGCCGCGGTCGATATCGCTTTGTGGGATCTTGCAGGGAAGCATCTTGAGCTGCCGGTGTACAAGATGCTTGGGTATGAGAGGGCTTATCCCAAACTGCCGTATGCGAGTGTGTTGTTTGGCGATACGCCGGATGAAACTCAGATGATTGCAGCGGATCTGCGAGAGCGTGGTTTTGCGGCGGCGAAGTTTGGTTGGGGGCCGATGGGCCATGGAACTGCTGCGAACGATGTGGCGCTGGTTGCTGCTGCTCGCGAGGGCATGGGGCAGCAGGCTCAGGTGATGGTGGATGCGGGTGTTGTGTGGGGTGATGATGATGCGACGGCGTACGACCGTGCGGTGAGCTTCGCCGAGTATGGGATCACCTGGTTGGAGGAGCCGCTTTTGTCAGATGAGGTTGATGCTTACAAGCGGCTTACGGATCGTAAGCCACCGGTTCCAATCGCCGCTGGTGAAGGTGCTGACTTTTTCCGATCTGCCGATGATTTGATGCTGAACGGTGGCATTGATTTCGTGCAGATTGATGTTGGGCGTACTGGCGGAATTACGGTTTGTGATCGTATTTGCAAGCGTGCGCAGGAACTGGATATTCAGTATGTGAATCACACGTTTAAGTCGCATCTACAACTAGCGGCGTCGCTGCATGTGTTCGCTGGGGTGGAGGCGTTTCAGTTGATGGAGTATCCAGCGGGTGATTCGCCGCTTGTTCTTGGGTTGACTGCCCCGACTGGCTTGCCGGTGAATGCTGAGGGGATGGTGGATTGTCCAGAGACTCCGGGGTTGGGCGTTGACGTGAACTTGAACACGGTGCGCGAGTATTTGCAGCCGGTGAAGATTGAGGTTGCTGGGAAGGTGTTGCACGAGACGCCTGCGGTCTAAGGCATCTGCCATGCAGGCACTTAGCGCAAGGCGCTGGGGTGCCTGCCGCACGGGCACAGCGTGAGCTGGCATTGAGCGCAAGGCGCGGGAGGGTTGGATTCTCATTCCGATACATGCGGGGTCTGCGATTTTTACCCTTCGATAAGCTCAGGGGAGCTGGGTATGACGGACGGGGTGGGGCCGCGTAAGAGGTGAGTGCGTGGCTAATGTTGGTGTGGGAAGAGCGGGTCTTAGACCCGCCGCTACCGTTGTTGTGTTGGAGACGTATGTGGTGTGATCGACTTCAGGTATGGGCGTGCCTGGATTCCGGCCTACGCCGGAAAGACGTTGGGGGTTGGCGCGTTGAATGTGGCGTAAGACTAGGCGGCGGAGGACTCTTCTTCGTCTCGGTTTGCGCCTATGCCCAGTGGTGGTGGCATCTTTTTGCCTTCGACGTCGAGGAGGACGACGGGGGCTCCATCGGCTATTGTGTCAGCGTCGATGATGCAGCGTTGGACGCCTTCCATGGACGGAAGTTCGTACATTACGTCCAGTAGTGATTCTTCGACGATGGAGCGTAGTCCACGGGCACCGGTGCCGCGTTGTTTGGCTTCTGAGGCTGTGGCGACGAGCGCTGCGTCCGTGAATTCGAGGTCGACATCGTCCATCTTCAGGAGTGCCTGGTACTGGCGTGCGAGGGCGTTGCGTGGCTCTGTCATTATCTTGACGAGCTCTTCTTCTGTCAGGTCTCCGAGTCCCACTATCAGCGGGATGCGCCCGATGAACTCTGGGATGAAGCCGTACTGAAGCAGGTCGGCGGGTGTGACTTTTGTCATCAATTCTTCTGGAGTTGGGGCCTCTTCATCGCCGGTGCCGAGGGATCGTGAGCCGAACCCGAAGCTGGACATGTTGTAGCTAAGTCTTCGCTCAATTACGCCTTCTAGATCTTCGAATGCGCCACCCAGAATGAACAGGATATTGGCGGTGTCGATCTGCAGGAATTCCTGGTGTGGGTGCTTCCGACCGCCTTGCGGAGGTACGGATGCAACTGAGCCTTCGAGGATCTTGAGCAGTGCTTGCTGCACACCTTCACCGGAGACGTCTCTGGTGATTGATGGGTTGGCAGTTTTGCGGGCGATCTTATCGATCTCATCAATATAGATGATGCCCTGCTCGGCACGTGGAATATCGAAGTCTGCGGCCTGGATCAGGCGTAGGAGGATGTTCTCCACGTCTTCACCAACGTAGCCGGCCTCGGTGAGCGAGGTGGCGTCTGTGATGGCGAATGGGACGTCGAGGATCTTGGCGAGGGTCTGGGCCAGATATGTCTTGCCGCAACCAGTTGGGCCAACCAGCATGATGTTGGTCTTCTGGAGTTCTACTTCTGGGTCTTCAGCGGGGCGCCATACGCGCTTGTAGTGGTTGTAGACGCCAACGGATACGACGCGCTTGGCCTTTTCCTGGCCGATGACGTATTCGTTGAGGCGCTCAAAGATGTCGCGGGGGGTCTTGGGGCGGTCGGTGGGGGCGGCTTCTGTTCGATCGTCAGTGACGATGTGGTGGCATCTGACAACGCACTCATCGCAGATGAATACGCCCTTGCCTGGGCCAGCGATCAGGCGTTGAACCTGTCGCTGAGGCTTGGAGCAAAATGAACACGAATAGCGATCGGACACTGTTGTGTCGTCGCCACCGCCGCCTATTGTATTGTCGCCGCCATCACCGGAATTGCTGGTCATACACTCTCAGCCTGGGCTAATGCCTTTTATTGTCTACACGGGGTCGTCCACACGGGTTGTCCCGTCCCTCAACCCACCAACCACGCGGCTGGCGGGTAAATCGCTAGTCCTTTTTACTATCCTCAGAGGACTCCGATTCTTCACTTTGATCACTTTGGGCCTGAGGGTCGAATACTTCGTCCGCGAGGCCGTAATCAACTGCCTGCTCAGGAGTCAGGAAGTTGTCCCTATCCGTGTCTCGTGCAATCCGCTCGTATGACTGCCCGGTTCGTTCCGACAGGATGCGCCGAAGCTGGTCCTGGATTCGGAGTGTTTCACGGGCGTGAATTTCAATGTCGCTGGCTTGTCCAGATGCGCCACCAGATGGCTGGTGAATCAGGACGGTTGAGTTAGGAAGCACAAAGCGCTTGCCCTTGGTGCCGGCGGTGAGAAGAATTGTCGCCATGCTTGCGGTGAAGCCAATTGAGTAGGTTGCGATGTCGCATGGGATGGACATCATGGTGTCGTAGATCGCCAGACCGGAGTAGACAACGCCACCGGGTGAGTTGATGTACAGGTTGATGTCTTTTTCCGGGTCTTCCTGGGCGAGGTAGAGCAGCTGCGCAACAATCAGGTTTGAGACCTGGTCGTTGATAGGCGTGCCAAGGAAAACGATTCGGTTGCGAAGCAGCAACGAGTAAATATCATATGCGCGTTCGCCGCGAGCACCTGATTCGACGACCATTGGAATGATGTCGTTAGTGATCGGGGTGTTCTGGGAAACCTGATTATTTGCTATGTACTGGGGCTGAAACAATGTTTTGATTCTCTCGGATGACGGGTTGGCTACGAGGTTATTTTATTTATCTTTTTATTGTGGAGAGGATGACTTCGGCTTTTTCTTGGCCGGAGTCTTTTTCTTTGTTGCAGTACCGGATTTCGCGGTTGCCTTCTTAGCAGGTGTCTTCTTTTTTGGCTTTGCCAGAGCTTTCGCTTCCGGGGCAGATCCCAGTTCTGGCTGGTCCTGCGTTGCAATCTCTACGAGCCGGGTCAGCGCCGACCGTCTGCGGAGCATTGTTGAAATCGAATCGCGAGCGCGATCGGTTTCGTATTGTGCTCTGTCAGCCGGGGATGTCGCTGCCTGTTTCATTTGATTGATCTCATCACGGAGATCTTCTTCTGAAACTTCTACCGATTCTGCGTTTGCGAGTTCCTCCACAACCAGTGCCCTGATCAACCTTGTTCTTGCAGTTTCTTTGGCCTCCGCGACAAATTCATCGGGGGATTTGCCTATGCCAGTCATGTAATCCTGCAATGACATGTTGAATTGTTGCAGTTGCTGTTGTTGCTCACTCAGCACATGTTCGGACTCGTGCTCGATGGTAATTGGAGGGATTTCCACGGTGGAAGATTCCACCATTGCGTCCACTGCTTTGTCTTCAAGTTGTCGGGTGAAGAAATTCTTCACTTCAACTTCAAGGTCAGTGGTGATCTTGGCTTTGAGTTCATCTAGCGTCTCAAAGCCCTCAGCAACGCCGTTGGCGAAGTCATCGTCTAGTTCGGGGAGGACTTTCTTCTTGACTTCAGAGACTGAAATTGAGAAGAGTGCTGTTTCACCTGCAGCATCGGGGTTTGGGTAGTCGTCGGGGACGATGAGGGAGAACTCTTTTGCTTCTCCCGCTGACATTCCAATTACTTCTGTTGAGA
>CAUZJA010000207.1:0-5088 GCA_963579925.1 Dehalococcoidia bacterium
GGACCACAGCGGTAGCCATCCCAATGCCTCATGCGCAATTGAGGCTTTTGCGCTCACGGTGGAGAGGGTGGTCGTAGTGCGCCAGGCGATACGCCCTTGCCTCGGTTCGCTTATGATGCCCGGCACTATGCCGAGTGAATACCTGCAGCGTCGCATCGACAAACTTCTCGCGGAGGCTGAAGAGGCCGCTGACCAAGAAAATTGGGAGCGAGTAAACGATCTTGCTCAGCGAATTCTAGGTATCGATACGGAGAATGATGACGCGTGGGGCCTGCTGGCTCTGGCAGGCGGAGAATTACTTGCCGACTCGACCCCAGTTGTCGATAGTCCCCAGGCCACGTCCGAAACAGTCGATACACCCGCCTCGTTCGCGAATGGCCGATACACGGTCCAATCCCTCCTGGGCGAAGGCGGCAAAAAAAAGGTCTACCTCGCCCACGACACCACTCTTGATCGCGACGTCGCGTTCGGCCTGATCAAGGCAGAAGGTCTGGATCTGGAAGGACACCAGCGTATTACTCGTGAAGCGCAGGCGAGTGCGCGCCTCGGCGACCATCCCAACCTCATGCCGATCTTTGACCTTGGCGACGAAAACGGCCAACCGTTCATGGTTCAGCCACTCATGGTTGGCGGTGATGTTGGGACTCTGATTGAAGATGCTGAAGACGGCATGCTCACCCTGGTAGACGCCCTGCGCATCTCCAGCGAGATATGTCGGGGGCTCGCGTTCGCCCACGAAAAGGGCATCATCCACCGCGACCTGAAGCCGGGCAACGTGTGGCTGACTGATGACGGCACCGTTCGTATCGGTGACTTCGGCCTCGCGCTATCGCTCGACCGCTCACGTCTCACGCAAGAAAAGATGATGGTTAGAACGGTGAGCTATATGCCCCCTGAGCAGGCCACCGGTGGTGATGTAACTGCGCAGGCCGATCTGTATTCGCTGGGAGCGATGCTCTCTACGAGATGGTCACCGGCAGGCCTCCGTTCATGGGCGATGACGACATTGCCATCATCGGCCAGCATGTAAATACGCCGCCTGTGGCCCCAAGCTGGCACAACCAGTCACTGCCGCAGACACTGGATTCGCTCATCATGCGTCTGCTAGCGAAGGACCCTGCTGAACGTCCTGCCAGTGCTTCGGAGGTATTGCAGGCGGTGGAAGCAATTGATCCGGCTGATGCCGCCGTCGCCCATGAAGAAGGCCAGGGGTCGCTTGATTCGATGTCCGGTGGCGTCTTCGTCGGTAGGCACCGGGAGATGGACACCCTGAAGGCTACTTTCGAGGAGACGCTTGGTGGCCACGGCAAGATGGTCGCGCTGGTTGGTGAGCCAGGTATCGGCAAGACCCGCACAGCACAGGAACTGGCGACCTATGCATCGATGCGTGGCGGTCAGGTGCTCTGGGGCCGCTGCTATGAGGGTGGTGGAGCGCCTGCTTACTATCCGTGGGTGCAGGCGATACGCAGCTACGTGACCGATAGAGATGCTGAGACGATTCGGCGCGAGATGGGCAGCACTGCGTCGGTGATCTCCGAGATCGTACCGGATGTGAAAGAGCGCCTACCTGACATCCAACCTCCGCCACAAGTAGACGACCCTGATTCAGCACGCTTCCGGTTGTTTGACTCGATAACCACATTTCTGAAGATAGTCTCAGGAGGGCAACCTATCGTCCTCATGCTGGAAGACCTTCATTGGTCGGACAAGCCATCTTTGCTGCTGCTGGAGTTCGTGGCCCGGGAGATCGGTAACTCAAGGGTGATGATCGTTGGTAACTACCGGGATATGGAACTCAGCCGGAGACACCCGTTATCGATCACGCTGGTGGAACTGTCTCGTGAGCGCCTGTTTGAACGAGTATTGCTACGTGGCCTCCAGAAGCATGACGTGCACCGCTTTATAGAGGTTGCAGCAGGCATTGATCCGCCAGACGCGCTGGTGGATGCAGTATTTACCCAGACAGAGGGCAACCCGCTATTCGTCACGGAAACAGTTCGACTCCTGATTCAGGAAGGGAACATCACATCTGGGGCGCAGACAGAGGGCGGAACATCTTCGTGGGAGATACGGATACCCGAAGGTGTGCGAGAGGTTATTGGCAGACGACTGGACAGACTCTCTGAGCGATGCAATGAGATCCTCACCACTGCCGCTCTGGTCGGCAGGCAGTTCCGGTTTGGCGTTTTGATGAAACTGGTTGATGACGCGACTGAGAACATGCTCCTCGACGCGCTCGATGAAGCGCTGGAGGCTCGCATCGTGGAAGAAGTACCTTCCGAAGTTGGCCTGTACCAATTCGCCCAAGCGCTAATGCAGGAGACGCTCACATCTGAGTTATCGGCCACCCGGACAGTGAGGCTCCACGCTCGCATCGCTATGGCGCTCGAAGAGTTCTACGGGGACGATGCCGAGACGCACGCCACAGAACTCGTTACGCACTTTGCGGAGGCCGAGACCGTTCTGGAGTCAGAGCGACTGATCCATTATTCGAGTTTCGCTGCCGTGAGCGCACTTTCCGGATATGCGCATGAAGAATCGGCGCGCATCGCCACGCGCGCGCTGGGATTGCTCCGGGCCGGAGACTCGTCTCCTGAACATGCTGGCTTCCTGGCGACACTCGCTCAGGCGGAGGCAGCGATGATCTCTGATCCGTCGCAAGCGCAGGGCATTTGGGATCGGCTTGAAACATCAGTCAAAATGTTTCTCGACGCAGGGGATATTGCGTCTGCGGTGGAGACAGCGACCATCCCTATTTCGACGTTCGCAGTGTCGCGAGGCCCTGAAGCGCTTCTGGTGTCCCTTGTTGACAAAGTAAACCCCGGATCGGCCGAGGAAGCGCGTATTCAAGAGCGGCTCTCGGTGGCCTCAATGTGGGAATCTCACAACACAGCAACCGCGCGGATTGCAGCTGAGAGATGTATCGACATCGCGACGCAATTGGATGATAGAGATCAAGAAAGTGCCGGGCTCGCGGCGATGGCGCTCCTGTACCTCGCTGAAGCGAACTTCAAAGAGAGTCTTAACTACGGAGATCGAGCGGCCTCAATGGCAGCAGAGTCCGGGAATCTCCAAGCGAAAGTCCGCGGCCTGGTCTGGAAAGCCCTTGCGGTGGGCTGCCTTTCGGGGCCCGATCTCCACAGGAAGGCGGCGAAGGAAGTGCTCGAGCTGGCTGAGCGTATCGGCGAAAGAACATACATGTACGGGGGCTCAGTGCAGATGTTGACCGCCAACATCAACGCGGGGAAGAGCGGCCGTGAACTCTTTGATGATGTTCCTGATCTGGTTTTGAGCAGGGTTGCCGCTGAGAATATTCTGGGCGAGTTCCACTACGGCGATTTCCGAAAACGGCAAGTCATCCTCGACGAGTGCAAACAAATCATTGAGAACAGGGCCCGACTCACTGCTAGCACCTCACTCCGATTATTGGCAGCGGCACTTGCAGGTCGAATCTCTGGTGAGAAGGAAATTCTCGACGCGGCACTTGAGGCGGCCGAGCATCTGCTTGATCCTGATGGCTCAAATTGGGATCAAATCCGGCTTCATTTGTGCCGATTGGTCGTTGCCGTTGAGTCGCCCGATGCCGGCTTAGCAAACAACGCCCTCAAAAAATTGAGTTCGCTTCCCACCACCACGCCCGGGTTGCCATTCGCTTGTTCGGACCGGCTAATGGGCCTTGGATATGCGACTGCTGGAAATGCTGACGCGGCGGAGGCTTCATTCGGTAAAGCGCTCAACTGGTGCCGAGAGAACAAATCAATTCCAGAAAACGCCTGGGCCGCCTCAGATTTCGCAGAGTTCCTCATTGAGCGCGACTCACCCGGCGACAGCGAAAAGGCCACTGAACTCCAGGACGAAGCCATTGCTATCACCACCAAACTCGGCATGAAGCCGCTGCTGGAACGGGTGCTGGCGCAGCGAAAGATATTGAAGGCGTAGGCCGCAGATCTACCCTAGGTAGCGCGCTTCTAGCGGGGTCTCTTTGTAGCTGTCCGCTACTCGCTCCACGCGGTAAGCGCTGCGATCGGGATCCTGCGTGACGATTTCGTGTAGCTCATCACCCACGTAGTGAAGAGCGCAGCCGTCGTCGGTGGCGATTCCGTCGGAGACTTCGCCGGTGCTGATCAGTTCGCGATATGTGGAGGGGCGGTCAGGGTGTGAGCCATAGTGGGTGGAGTTGCTTCCTCTAAGCAGGCCGACGCATTTCAGCGATGTCAGGCCCTCTGGAATCGAGTCCGTGATGCAGTCGTCGAACCAACAGATTGATCCGGCGCTGGTGCCTGATAGCACGATTCCGGCTTCCCATGCCTCTCGCATGATTTCGTCGAAGCCCCACTCGTTCCAGAGCGCCATCAGATTCTTGGTGTTGCCGCCGCCCACGTAGATGATGTCATTGCGCAGGATGAACGAGCGGATGTCCTTCTGCGGCGGCGAGTAGAGACTCAAGTGAGACGTCTCGCACTCGTGCCGACCGAACTCCTTGTAGAACTGGACCGTACTATCTGCGTTATCGCCGGTGGCGGTTCCGACGTAGCAGACCTTTGGCCTTGCTGCGCTTGTGAGGGTTAGAAGATGCTCACGTAGGAGTGGTCGCTGCCACTGTGGAGGGAAGAAGTCGCCGCCAATGCCAAATATCTGCTTGTCCAAGGTCTTCGCTCCTCAACTTCAGTCAATCTACGCGGGCCCAATCACAGACCGGCGTGGATCATACTTGGTTGTAGCGAAAGCAGTCGACCTTGTGGTCGTTGACCATTCCTGTGGCCTGCATGAAGCCGTAGCAGATGGTTGAGCCAATGAACTTGAAGCCACGCTTCTTGAGCGCTTTGCTCATAGCATCAGAGACGTCGGTGGTAGCGGGAATCTGGTCCATTGAGGCGACTTTGTTGGTAAGAGTCTTCCCCCCCACTAGATCCCACAGGTAGGCGTCAAAGCTTCCGGACTCTTTCTGGACTTCGAGAAACAGCTTAGCGTTGATTATGGACGATCCAACCTTGAGCTTGTTGCGAATGATCCCGGGATTGGCCAGCAATTCGGCGACTTTCTCATCACCATACTCCGCAATGATGGCGGGCTCAAAGTTGTCGAATG
>CAUZJA010000208.1:0-5085 GCA_963579925.1 Dehalococcoidia bacterium
CCTTCCACTGGTTGAAATATAGAGGGGTCAGTGTGCGATCGTCCGCGTAGTAAAGGTCGACGATCTTGAGGTTGTCGGCATGAGAGAAGAACAAATGCCCAACTTCGCCATCTCTTTGGAGCTTTTCCTCCCACGAGTCACGATGATATTGGTATTCGACCGACGAACGCTGTTTGGCTGATTTCACCTCGTAGCCGAGCAAGTCGATTCCTGACTGCGATTTTGTTCCCTGATCTCCAACCAGTATCGAGGCAAATACTTCCCAATCAGACGGACTAGCAACAGTCGTCGGCGAGACATCTCGTGCCTCGTATAGCCGTAATTTTGCTTGTAAAGGGCCGTACATGTACGCGTGAAAAAACATCAACCCCTTTTCAAGGTCTAGTTCAGGTGGAGGCCCGTTACTAGGCGTCAACCGATGCCCCATGTTCAATTGGCCGATACAACTCGATACCTGTCTCAGTAATCGTTACGTCTTTTTCGCGTAACAAACTCGAAATCAAATGTGCGATCCCTGATCGATCAACATCAATAAGTTTTGACCCGATTCGTATCACTCGCCATCCACTATGAGTCAGCGCATCGTTGACCGCTTGATCTCGCTCTACATTGCGATCGATCTTTTGGCGCCAATACGGCTTCATTTGAGATAGACGCTCTGCACTGAGCTTCTTGCCATGCCAAAACTCTCCATCCACGAATACCGCCAACTTATCGCCTCTAAAAACAATGTCCGGTTTGCCGGGAAGATCCTTTGCATTTAGACGATACCTCAGCCCAAGTTTCCACTGTGCTTTCCGTAACTGGAGTTCTGGAGCTGTGTCGTACGACTTCACCTTCCGCATAATCTCTGACCGTTCCGCTATCGTGAAAGGATCCGAGGTCGGCTGAGGATGAGGGTAGGTAAAGCCTTCCTCAGTTGAGCGCTCACCATTAGATCGCGCCTCCATCATCCGAACCTGCATACCGCCTGCCTGCTCACCTACGGTTACAGACTCTTTCTCTAGAAGATGTCCCAACGCATGGTCAACTAACCACCTCACGGCCGGCACACAAACTGCGTCTCCAAAGCCATACATCGCTTGCCGTTCGGGGACCCTGATCGGAAAATCGTCTGGCACCCCCTGCAAACGGGCATATTCGCGCCCTGTGAGATTCCTGATATGAAGTTTTCCATCACTCGGAACGCCCACAAATTGAATGCTACTGCCACCCGACGGTGTCCTCAGGCACCCGGCAATTCCGTCTGTCCTGATTTCCCCCACTGTCTTGCCATTACGAACTCTCCGGTAAATGGCTCCAACAGAACCTCCGCCATCTACCAGTATGGAACTGACCCGTTCCTGATGGCGCGGGGCCATCAGCCTGACCAGTGATTCAGACTTTTTGGAGGGCCACCAGGAACTGTCACCAGGCGACACATCTTCCAGTATTTGGGCCAACTTAATACCGCCCTTGTTGGGTGGCTCTGGTAGATCAATTGAGCCTAGATCAAGTGACGAATTAGCGCGTAGAAAACGTTGAATAGCTTTGGGCCTGACACGCGATTCTGTAAGTGCTGGAAAAGGCTTCATCTGAACGTCATCGGCTCGAAGACCGATGACAAACACTCGAGGACGGCTCTGAGGAACAAACCACTTGGCGTCTACTTGAACGATATCGCACCGATATCCCAGTTCATTGAGTGCAGAAATCGCGCGGTAAAGGTCTTCGCCGCCATTCGATGAAACGAACCCAGCTACATTCTCCAAAAGAATCCCGCGCGGGTGCGGATTCAAATCACAGTATTCAGCCAAAAGATTCATAAATGGCCAAAACGCGCCGGAGTCAGCTCCGTCAATGCCTTGCCGATTACCGGCCAACGAGAGGTCAACGCATGGAAATGAGGCGGTAAAGAGATCAATCTCAGCGGGAATATCCACAGCTGATATGTCGTGAACGTCAGCGACGCTTAGATCCGAATGCCCAAATCGGTCGCGATACATCTCTGCCTTTTTGGGCGCTATATCGTTCGCGAACGCGCAGCCCCATCCAAGAGGTTCTATCGCCTCTCGCACAAGCCCTACTCCAGCGAAGAATTCTGCGAATTTTGGCATTGACTGAATACTGACGTTACAGAGGAAGCCTAGGTGGTCACAATATCACTCAGACCCTACGAACGCCCCTCTCTCCGGTCAAGCAGCAAATGGCGAACAACCCTGTCGGATCATCAAAATTCGGGAGTTTCCCACAGGTATTGGTCTCCGTCGCTCCACCATCTACCCCGCCCCAACCACATCCGCCGCAAGCTGCGCCGCCTCGCGCGCCGCTGCCTCCAGGTCATCGATGCAGTACTCAGCGTCTCCTCCGGCTTCGGCGCGTCGGGAGTACACGAGCCATGCTTCGGACACGCGTTTGCCTGTGGCCTGCGCGATGGCGTGGGCGTAGGCGCCTAGCTGCATTCGATATGGGGCTGATGCGTCGGCAAGTTCGGCGTTTTCTCCGACGCTGTCGGTCTTGAAATCTACGATTACTATCTCGCCGTTGTCGTCCTCAAACGCCAGGTCTATGAAGCCTTCCAGGCCGCTCTGACCTTCCTCCACCGGCACGCCTACGTACGCCTCTCGGAACATATTTGATGATCGGGCGGCTCGCTGAACCACAGGCACCTGAAGCGTGGCGCGGGCCAGGTTCGCTACTTCAGTCGCTCGTTCGCCCACCCCTTCGGTTGCTGCGTGAAGTTCAGCAGCGGCGTCGATTCCGATTCCTGTGCCCAAGTCCACCTCTTGCAGCACGGCGTGAACAGCACGCCCAACTTCGCTTGCGCCACGCCCTTTGCGCCAGGGCTGCTCAACCGCTGACGGCGACGCAGGTTTGAGATCATCTGGTTCCGGATCCTCCGTCTGCGTGGACGTTCCGGGGGTCTTCAACCCGGTGGCGCTCACCGTCTTTCCGCGCCCTGCATCGATCAGCAGTTGATGACGATCTGCTTCCCACGATTCCAGACCATCAGCCGTACCGAATTCTGGGGATGCTGGCGCTGGCTGGGGCGGAGCTACGCTTCCAAACTCCGGTAGCTCTTCCCATAGCGGCGAGCCATGCATCAATTCTTCGATGCGCGATGAGAGGCACTTTGTGTCGCGCATCCCTCGATACATGCTGACTACGAGGTAGTCCTTCGCCCTGGTACCACCCACATACGCCACCCGAACCAGCTCATCGGCTGAAGCGCTCTTCTCCAAGTCTCTGAGCGACTCATGAGGCCCGAACTCGAATGGCACTTTACTGGTACCAATTCGAATCCCCGCCCGGGTGTCATCTCTGGCGTCGAAGATCAACTCGTCACTGCTACTGCCACCTATGGGCATGGTTAACTCCGTCAGCGTGACTATCGGGAACTCCAAACCCTTTGCATGATAGGTAGTCATCAGCCGCACGGCGTTGTTGCCGATGTCAGCGATACCACCTTCTGGCATCCGATCATTCGAAGCGGCACGCTCCTCAGCCCACCTGACGAACTCCCGCAGCGTGTGACGGCCGCTCTCCGCCAGAGTTCTGGCACTCTCGATGAACGTCTCCAATTGCCGATGCCGCTCCCGTGACATCCGACTTCGGAATGCCACATGCCGCACATCACGCGCTGACGCGACCATCTCAATGAGCGATGGCACGGACAGTGCGTGCCGGATATCGTGCATCTGCCGGAGCATCGCCAGTCCATCGGATACCGCGCCCGCATCATCCTCAAGCACTGCTTCCAGGTGGTTGAACCGGTTGCCAGCGTCAACCCACCGATACAGCTCCACATCACTGCACCCAAACAGGGGAGAGCGAAGTGCAGCCACCGCGGCGATCTCGTTTGTGGGATCGTCCACTGCCATCAACGTAGCTATCAGATCGCGGACTTCCTGGGACGCGAAGAGCAACGATTGCCCCTCCAGGCTGTAAGGAACGCCAGCGTCTTCCAGTGCCCGTGTCAGGATGTTCAGACCGGTGCGTCGCGGGAATATGATGGCCATATCCTTGAACTCCGACGGCCTCGTTTCGCGGGTCTCCTGATCGCAAGTCACGCGCCACTGCCCCGCGCCCACGCTCAACGCCATTTCTGCAATTCGCATCGCCTCGGCTTCACGAGCAGCGGAGGAGTTTGGCAGTTCCTCTTCCGTGGAGATTCGATACACGCCTTGAGCAATGCCTGAAGTGTTGGGCTCGTGAAGTGTTGTGAGTGACTCGTAGCCAGCTTGAGTCGGCGTAGGATCGGTGCCCATCCACTTCTCGAAGAGATCGTTGACCCAGTCGACGATTCTGGAGTTGGATCTAAATGTGTTCTTCAGATACGCGGTCTCAGCGCCAATGGCGGAAGGTAGTTCACCAATCACTCGCGGATCAGCCCGCCGGAATCGGTAGATTGACTGCTTGGGATCGCCAACCACAAAAAGAGCGCCGGACCTCGGATGGTCGTCGGCCTCGCTCACACCAGCCAGTTTGCGTGCAATTTCCAACTGGAGTGGATCAGTATCCTGGAACTCGTCGATCAGTATCCGCGTGTATCGGCTGGCGAAGTACGTTTGCGCGTTTGTGCTCTCAACCAACAGATCACGCGCCCAGACCAACAGGTCATTGAACTCCGCCTTTCCCGTCCGGCGGCGTTCATCGGCGTACTCAAGAACGAATGTTCGCGCTGCCCGAAGCAAAGGAACCAGCACTGCTGAGCGCGCCTGAGCTATTTCAGCAACGGTCACTTCGTTCAACTCAGCGAACAGCTCCTTTAGCCGCTTCGCCGCGTTCACTCCATCCGGCATCTTCTCCCAATCGGTCTGGCGGCCCCCCTTGTCCTTGAGACCATCAGATCGGGCGAGTAGAACTATCGGGACTTCCGACTCTACGTCCAGTTTCTCCAGCGTATTGGCCAGCTCGATGACCGATTTCGAATGTTGGAAGAGCTTGTCCTCTTCACCCAATTTCGAATACTGGAGCATGCCTTCTATATCCGCACGCGCCGATACGATCATCTTCGCCGCAAGCCGAACCTGATTCGTCTCTAGCTCGAGCTCCAGATCACCTATCCGGTGATATTCATTGTGAAATGCAGACGTCAGTTCACGC
>CAUZJA010000209.1:0-5025 GCA_963579925.1 Dehalococcoidia bacterium
ACCACATTGATACGATATGTGGATCAGTTGCTAAATGTTGGAATGGACTTTGGCGGCCAGCCCCTCTCGCGCAGTGCTCATCCGAATACGTCGTTCACAATTGGCTCCGGCTTCGAGCCAGAAGCACCCAACGCCGAGCATGAACTCGAAAAACTCAGACGCAAGATCGAAAACGGCGCTGACTACATCTTCACGCAGCCGGTATTCGATATGTCAGCCTTGAACCCTATCGATTCGCTCAGAAAAGACATCGCAATTCTGCCCGGTGTTCTGGTGCTCAATGGACTAGGCCACGCCCGCCGAATGGCCCTGACACCAGGTGTACGAATCCCTGACGCCATATTTAATCGTCTTGAGAGATTCGATCAGCCAGAAGATCAGGTCAAAGAGGCCCGCTCACTAGCCGCAGAGCAAGTGCAAGCCACCAAAGACTCCGGGTGGGCCGGCGTTTATCTGATGCCACCGGCCGGTCACCACGGAGTCACCGATGTTCTTATGCAGGGGCTGACCTAGCTCAGCACCGCCAACTTGTGGTGCTCAATCAGATCAAAGTCGATCTGCGCCCCCAGACCAGGCTCCTCGAAGGCGTGGACCATCCCGTTTGAGTCCACCTCAATGTCCTCAACGAGACCGAACTTCTGCGCCTCAGCTGGAAGTAGCACCTCAAAGTAGTCGCAGTTCTTGATCGCCATGATCACGTGAAGGTTCGCCACGTTGTTCAGGCTGTTGCCGCCGTGATGCACCTCAAAGTTGGTGTGGAACGCCTCAGCAAGATGCGCGATCTTCATCAGGTTGGTGATCCCACCCGTAACCGCAACGTCCGCTCTGAGATAATCCGTAGCGTCGCGCACCAGCCACTCAGTCTTCGCCGCGAACCCGCCCGGGGAGTACTCAGTAGCCATTACTGGGATGTTGAGATGCTTCTTGAGCTTCACGTAATTGTGGATGTCGTCCTCAACCAGCGGGTCCTCATACCAGAGGTATCCCAATTCTTCGACCGCCTGCCCAACCTTGAGTGCCGTTGGGTAGTCGTAAGCCCACGTGGAATCGAGCATCAGCGTGAAATCATCGCCAACCCGTGAACGAGTCTCCTCACATACTTCGATGTCGAGTTTGGGGTCGGTTGGCGGATGTATCTTGTACGCCTGCCAGCCTTTTGACTTGAAGTCAGCAGCTTCAGACGCGTAGTCGTCAGCCGTAGGGAACACTTTCGAGGACGCATACGCGGGCACGCTCGTCCGATATGAGCCCAGCAGGCGATGAATCGGCAATCCTGCGATCTTGCCCATCAAATCCCACAGCGCGACGTCCACCGCCCCGACGATGCGATATCCAGAGTTCCGCTGAAGCCTGATTATCCGATCGAAGATTCGTTCCCGATCAGTCGGATCCTGCCCCACCACCTGAGGCTTGAGCTCTTCGATGAGTGACTGAGCAT
Source organism: Dehalococcoidia bacterium (assembly GCA_963579925.1). Classification (GTDB taxonomy): domain Bacteria; phylum Chloroflexota; class Dehalococcoidia; order Lucifugimonadales; family Lucifugimonadaceae; genus UBA1151. Next base: position 1,439 of record CAUZJA010000209.1, read on the forward strand.
CAAGATGCGCACCCTTGCTCGACGACCCCAGGAAAGAGTAACCCGATAGCCCTTCATCAGTTTTGATTTCAACCAGCCCGAGCTGAGTCGATCCACCAAACGATGGCGTGTGTTTGCCGTAGCGCATCTGGGGAATTCCACCCCACTCGAACAAAGTCACCGTGAGGTCTGTGATTTTCATCTGGATTACCCATTCTGTTTGCCGCCCATTGCGAGAACGGCACTACCATGTCTTGAATAAGAATTTTGCGGAAGACTACATCACAATTTGCCCCGAAGGCGAAATTAGACAGGAAACGTAAATGGAACTGCTGTTTGAGTCTGAGCATCCACCAAAGACCATGGTGCTGGAGCGGACTGATGACGATCGGCTCCGGCTGATAATCACCCTGAAAAAGCTTGGTCAGGAAACTGTGTTGGAATATTTCCTTGACGATCAAGATCGAGAGCAACTCGCGCAGGCACTAGGGAATTGACCAGCCCCGGATTTGCCAGTGGAAGCAGGGGCGGCGGCGGTCTCAAGTTCTGGGGTGACGCGTCAATTGACGGTCGCCCCCGCGCGCTTACCGTGGACATCACCGGCAACGTTGAAGGCTGGGAGCACGACTCCGCACGCCGCGTTCATTCGAGTTTTTCGCGGCGTGACATTCTCGTTGCAGCGCAAGAGCCGCTGTTTGGCAGCACGTCTGATCTCGCCGAAATGATTAGCGGGGCAGGGGAGTTTAACGCGATGCTCCTCCTGTGTCGTCCAGTCGACAGCGACGCCGCTGCGGCCATCTGGAGCCAACTGGAGCTAGTTCGAAGTGATGCGCTTCTGGCGATCTGTACCTGGGATAAGACTGAGCCGCTTCTTGCCAGTGCAGTAGCGGAGTCAACCGGCAAGTTGGGTCAGCTGGCCGCTGTGCAAGAGACTCCAATGTCCGTCAGGGCAGCAGGGCTGTTCTTCATGAAGCTCTTCGCCGAACTCGATCTCCACTCCGAGTCGACTGAGTCGATGACCGGCAAGATGGTCTGGTTTGGCCACTCCAAGGCCCGATAGATACTCCGCCGCCGCCATCTGGACGGCAGAGTCTCGCTCAAGGCTTAGCGCGTGGTCAGGAGTTGAGGCGAAATCGGCCTAGGCCCTGACTTCAGCGCTACTCGGTTGTTTCTGGCGTTGGTGCCGAGGTGCTTCGATCACGTATCCGGAAGAAGAACCACCAGATCGCTCCGGCAATTATCACAACGGGTAGGAACACCAGCGCAAAGATCAGAATGTTGAGCAACACAGCGCCGGCAACAAGCAACGCCTCGCCAGCATCCTTGAGGGTGTTCCCAAAGCTGGTCTCGGTGAGGCCAGAGTTAGATGGGTCGGTTATGACCAGGCTCACTTGTCCCGTCGCCTCAACCGGACCTGCAGGGGAATCACCTCGTATGGTGAGAACTGCGTTGAACGGCGTTGGTCGGAAGTTCTGGTACTCATGACTCGCCGTCGCCGCGGTTACACCCTGGGGTAGCGCAATTGGCTCTTGCGAGAAACCATCGCCAAAGTCCCATGAGTACGTGAGATTCTCAAGTACAGCCGGACGAGTGAACGAACCCTGGAATTCAACCTCATCACCGGCTTCCACAACAACGTTCTCACCGGCGTAAACCTCAATCACAGGAATCTGACTGACTGTAGCGATCAACTTGTCTTCGCCTTCAGCCAATCCAGACGGACCGGTTCCTTTGACCTTTGCCGTCACAAAGTACGGAGACTCTTCATCGTTGAAGTACGTGTGGGTTACAGGTGCGGAGATGAGTACGTCTGGATCTTCAGTGGCAATCACGTGAGTAACCCGCACTTCTCGTGAGCCATCGCCAAAGTCCCAGGTGATTACAAAATCTTCAATGCCCTCAGGAGCAGTGAACTCAGTTCGGAACCTGGCGACACTTCCAACTGCAGGCGCCTGATCAGTGCCCGCATCCACCACAATCTCACCCGGTTCCGTGGACATATCAACGTTGATCAACGAGAACGAGGAGCTCTCCTGCAGGAAGTTGACTCGCGCTTGCAACGCGTCTTTATCCGCCTGGATACGCGTCATCTCTTTTTGGATAGCGTTCGCATCTGGGATTTCATCTGCACGCTCAAATAGCACCGCTAAAGCGTCAAGGGTCAACTGCATTGTCTCGATGCGCGCACTAATGTCAGTGAACTCCTCTGTGAAGTCCTGACTGGTCAGGCGCTCAGACTCAACCTCCGTCGCAGCGCCTTTCACATCACTTAGCGCTTCATTAATTCGATTTGACGGAACACGAATCGACACACGTGCAGTGTGAGATTCGATCTGCTGGCTTGAGACCACCCATCCACCAAGTCGGACCGCAAGATCGGATATCTGCGCGGTCGCTTGGGACACATCTGGGACGATGATGTCGATATCAAGAGTCCTGACGATGATCCGCTCTGTAGCGGCCGTTGCGATTTGAGAATCAAGGCCACCAGTAGCAGCGCCATCTCCCGATATCGCAGCGTCTTCATCAACGCCTGCCAGGAAGGTGTTCTTGGAGCTCTGGAATTCCGGGGAGGGTGCTGGTGCCGATGCGGGTTGAGCTTCCGGAGTGTCATCCCTGGAAAGACGGACACCACCAGAATCTGCCTCTACGACGACTCCCGAGGCACCGGGTGAACCGGGTGAGCCGGCAGAATCGAATAGCGATTCGTTCGCTGACGATGCGGTGTCGTTCGATCCGCACGCGACCACAATCGCCGCAACGGCGATGAGCATGGTGAGCAGGAGTCGTTTTTTGATGGCTGCTGTTGTCATGGATACCCTCACTTCACTGTGACCCCAGCACATCGGAAGAAAACGGTTCCCCCATAGAGACGTCGTGTAGTGATAACGCTTCCTGAGAGCTTTTTCTTCCCACAGCGAGTGTTCGCCACATACACGCAAACGAAACAGGGGCTGCCAGCGTAGTTGCGGCAGCCCCTGAAATATCAGTGACGTAAAAGTGGTCAGTCAGCGCTGACCCATCGTTTCGAACTACGCGTTCACGTAGTCCACAGCGTTCAGCACAAGCCTCTGGAAGCTAGGGTGGCTCTGGCTCACACCAGCGTGGCCCAGGGCAATGTTTGCCACCTTGCCGGAGCCATACGAGGTGCTCCAGCCCAGCGGCTTCTCCTCGTCCTCCACAACCCCATACAGAAACACGTCAATACCGGGCTGAATATCCAGACCGCAATAGCACTCGTCTTCGGTTTCGAACTCGGTAATCCCCGCGGCAAGCGCGTGATCCGGGTTCTTGACCGACACCGTCATGGTGCCAAACGGTGGATGCCAGCTCGTGCCGGAAACCCAGCCGCCGCCGGTAAGCTTCTTCATCTCTTCCCAGTCAGGAGCTGAGTCAGGTGAGATGTGAAGTGAAACCAGTCCGCCACCAGACTCAACAAACGACTTGAGCCCATCGCGCTGAGGCACGGTGAAGTTGTTGTTGTCATCGTCACGCCGTCGTGTGTTCAGAACAATTGAGTCGAATGATTTCACAGCATCCGTGGCAAGTTCTGCCGCAGATTCGGAAACGGTAACTGAGTGTCCCGCTGCCTCAAGAAAGGACGAAAG
>CAUZJA010000210.1:0-5002 GCA_963579925.1 Dehalococcoidia bacterium
CAGTCGATATACTTGAGTAGCAATCATCGGAGGTGGGTTCTGGAGGGGATCCATGTCTACTAATTATCCGGGTTACTACAGTGCCGGACCAGTCGGGCTCTCGGGCGATAAGCCTTGGCGTTCGTTAGTTTCTGACACGCCATTCCATGACGACGATAAACCGCAAGATGAATGCGGGATTTTTGGCATCATGGATCGCGAGACAGACGTTGCTCGCGCCACGTTCTTTGGTCTGCATGCGCTGCAGCATCGTGGCCAGGAAAGCGCCGGTATAGCGGCTTCTAATGGCCGCCGGATCAAAATCCATGCCGATACCGGCCTTGTGACGCAGGTCTTCAGAGAAGAGGACCTTGAAGGACTGACAGGCCACATAGCGATTGGCCACAACCGTTACTCCACCAAGGGCGCGACAAAGAAATACAACGCACAGCCGTATCTCATTAACGGCCCCGGCATTGAGTTCGCGTTTGGCCACAACGGCAACGTTATTAACGCAGGTGAGTTGAAGCGCGAGCTGTCGGAGTGGGGAATCACCTTCCGAACGTCGTCAGACTCCGAGGTGATTGCGCACCTATTCGCCAACGCACCGGGGCAGACCTGGGGTGAACGGGCTGCATACTGCATGCGTCGCTTGAAGGGCGCGTACTCCCTCATCATGATGACCTCAAATGAGCTTGTCGGGATTCGTGATCCGCTCGGAATTCGGCCACTCTGTATTGGGCGCATAAACGATGGCTATGTTCTGGCATCGGAATCGTGTGCGCTCGATAACCTTGGCGCAACGTTCGAACGTGAACTGGAGCCGGGTGAGACTGTCGTTATCACCGAGGACGGCGTGCAAAGCGACATCTGGAGTGGTGCGGCCAAGAACAATACGCACTCCATGTGTGTGTTCGAGCATATCTACATTGCCCGGCCTGATAGCACGCTTGCAGGCAAATTGGCCTACCGGGCGCGCCAGGCTATGGGCCGTGAACTTGCGAAGATGCACCCGGCTGAGGCTGACCTGGTCATAGGGATTCCGGACTCTGGGATACCACACGCAGTTGGCTACTCTGAGGAATCCGGAATTCCGTACGGTGAGGGTCTGGTCAAGAACCGATACGTGCAGCGGACATTTATCCAGCCAGATCAGGCGATGCGTGATCTGGGTGTTCGACTCAAGTTCAACCCGTTGCGCGACGTTATTGAAGGGAAGCGTGTAGTCGTGGTTGATGATTCAATAGTTCGCGGAACCACGACTCCTAGAATTGTTGAGATGTTGCGAAAAGCAGGGGCATTAGAAGTTCACGTCCGAATCTCTGCACCACCGATTACTTCCACGTGCCACTTTGGCGTGGATATGAGTAGCCTGGATCAGCTGGTGGCAGCAAATAACTCAGTAGATGAGATTCGTGAGTTGATTGACGCAGACTCGCTCGGGTACCTGGATGTCGATCATCTGATGCGTGCTGTGGGCGTGAAAGATGAGTCGTATTGCCGTGGCTGTTTCACCGGTAGATACCCCATTCCGGTGCAGCTCGAGATGAGCAAAATGGAACTGGAAGAGCCGATGGGTGTTTAAGGCGACTAGCACACTCCCCGGCTTCAGTTAAATATCTGCTCTGTCCCGCCGTATACTTCGAATCAGGACAATTTTTAGTTAAAGGCCTGGTAACAAGCGCCGATGACCGGAATTACATACAGAGAAGCTGGCGTTGATCTAGACGCAGCCGCACCGATCAAGAACGCTCTGATCTCAATTGTGGGTCAGACGCATGGGACCACGGTACTGTCCAACTCCGGTTTTTTCGCCGGAGGAATCGACAACCCGGACGACTCCGAGACGCTCATCATTGCCAGCACCGACAGCGTTGGTACCAAGGTGCGGATTGCCGTTGCGGCTGATAAGTTTCAGTCGCTGGGCAAAGACATCGTCAATCATTGCGTAAATGACATCCTGACCACCGGTGCCAGACCGCTCTTTTTCCTCGACTACATTGGCATAGATAAGGCTGATGAAAAGCGAATTCTTGAGGTTGCAGAGGGCCTGCGCGACGCCTGCAAAGAAGCAAACTGCTCCATCATCGGCGGCGAAACGGCGTTCTTGCCTGGCGTCTATAACGATGGCGACTTCGATCTGGTTGGCTTCATCGTAGGCACTGTTCGCAAAGATGAACTGCTAAAGCCCAAAGAGACCATCCAGGAGGGCGACATCCTGCTGGGCATCCCATCCAGCGGAATGCACACGAACGGCGCTTCGCTCATTCGTCATGCGTTCAAGATCGATGAAAATCCTGACGTCCTGAACGAACGGCCGGAGGGACTCGACGTCACGCTTGGCGAGGCACTACTCGAACCGCATCGTAGCTACCTGGATGTGATAGCGCCGGTGATGGGAGACATCAGAGGCATGTCGCACATTACGGGTGGTGGGTTCCAGGAGAATCTTCCACGAGTGATGCCAGACGGACTTGCCGCAAAACTGGATCGTGGCAGTTGGGATGTCCCGGCTCTATTTAACGTCATACAGGCGGCTGGCGGCGTGGATGAAGCTGAGATGTTCCGGGTATTTAACATGGGAGTCGGCATGATTCTCATCTGTGCGCCAGAACGTGCTTCGGCCGTTCTGGCTGCGACTGACGGTGCCTGGGAGCTTGGCTCGGTTGTCAGCCAATCGGAGACATCAGGCAACAGCGTGGTCATCGAATAGTGAGATTTCAGAGCTGACCCAGTTTGACCGACTAGAGAGGATCCACGTGGCCTACGCGCTACTAAGCGTTTATAACAAGCAGTCCATCATCGACTTTGCGCGTGTCTTGAGCGAGGCAGGCTACGATCTGATTAGCACTGGTGCGACGTACGAGACGATCTCATCCGCAGGCGGGCTGGAAGTCACGCAGGTGGCGGAAGTAACCGGATCGCCAGAGATTCTTGATGGGCGTGTGAAGACGCTGCATCCCAAGATTCACGGCGGGATTCTTGCCCGGCGCGATGTGGATACGCACGTTGCAGAACTGTCCGAGCACAACATAACAGCGGTGGATGTTGTGGTGTCTAACCTTTACCCGTTCGTTGAAACAATTTCCAAGCCAGGTGTATCGCTTGAAGACGCGCTGGAGAATATCGACATTGGCGGACCTGCGATGGTGCGGGCTGCGGCCAAGAATTTCCCGCATGTGATTGTTGTTGTTGATCCGGCAGACTACACCCGAGTTGGCGAGATGATCGCCTCCGGTGGTGTGCCTATCGAAGAACGTCGCAAACTTGCAGCTAAGGCGTTCCAGCACGTGGCCCACTATGACACGGTGGTGAGTTCATACCTGCGCGGTAAGTCGCTGGGTGACGGCAACTTCCCTTCAGAGTTCACCGGCGGCTGGAACCTGATCTCCAAGCTGAAGTACGGCGAGAACCCACATCAGACCGGTGCAATCTATTCCTCACCAGGCACACCGAGCGGGTTGGCCGGCGCCGAGAAACTGCTTGGCCCTGAACTTGGCTACGTCAATTACCTGGATGCTGACTCAGCATGGCGCTCTGTGCAGACGCTGTCTGACAACGCCGTCTCCATTATTAAGCACGCTAACCCGTGTGGATTGGCGATTCACGAGGATCAATCCGAAGCGTTCCGACGAGCACTTGCTGGCGACCCGATTTCGGCATACGGCGGGATTGTGGGCTTCAACCGCACAGTCACTGCGGACACTGTTGCGACCATGAAGGGCACGTTGTTCCACGTGATCATTGCTCCCGGATATGAGCCGGATGCACTGGAAGCGCTCTCCAAGCGGAAGAGTGCTCGCGTGTTGCGCGTAAATCGGCCCGGCTCTCCCGCGCTGGGAGTCCACACCATCTCTGGCGGTCTGCTGGTTCAATCGCCAGACACCATTCCAGAGACTCCTGACGATTGGGAAGTGAAAACGGAGAAGCAGCCCACGGCGCAGCAGCTGAAGGATCTGGAATTTGCGTTGCATGCCTGCGCAATGATCAAGTCCAATGCAATCGTAATGGCAAAGGATCAGGCGATAACAGGCATGGGAGCTGGCCAGCCAAATCGTGTGATGAGTGTGGAAATAGCTGCACGTTTGGCGGGCGAAGAGTCGAATGGTTCAGTGCTAGCATCTGATGCATTTTTCCCATTTCCCGACAGCATAGAAGCGGCTGATGCAGCAGGTTGTACCGCGGTCATCGCGCCGGGTGGCTCAATCCGAGATGACGAAGTCATCGAAGAAGCCAACAAGCGAGGGATCATTCTGGTGTTCACGCCTAACCGGCACTTCCTTCACTAGGCGTCAGGTCAGCTAGACATCGTGGCAACTACTGTTGATGTGATCATTCCGGTGCTCAATGAAGAGCACAATATCGCTCGTTGCGTTCAGATGCTTCGGAACTTCTTCAGCGAACATCCAGACCGGGAGTGGAGCATCCTGGTGGCTGACAACGGTTCGACGGACAAGACTGTTGAAGTTGCGAATGGTCTGATGAACGATTCCGGAGACCTGCGCATCACTCATCTCGATCAAAGAGGTCGTGGCCGGGCGCTCAAGAAGGCGTGGCTTGAGAGCGATGCCGATGTCAGGTGCTACATGGACGTGGACCTGTCTACTGATCTGAAACATATTCCCGAACTGGTCAGCGCTATAGCTGATGAGGGTCACGCCGTAGCTACTGGGTCAAGGTTGTTGCGAGATTCAGATGTGGTGAACCGGACACTCAAGCGCGAGATCACCTCTCGAGGCTACAGCGCGCTATTTCGAACGATGTTCTTCACGAAGTTCAAAGATGCGCAGTGCGGCTTCAAAGCGCTTTCCGCGGATGCTGCAATTGCATTGGTTCCGTTGGTCAAGGACAACGCCTGGTTCTTTGATACGGAGTTGTTGCTCATAGCGCAAAAGAACGGTTACTCCATAAAGGAGATCCCCGTACGGTGGGTCGATGACCCGGATTCCAGGGTCAACGTCATCAGCACGGCGTGGGAAGATATCAAAGGCCTGCTGCGACTCAGATTTGGCGGGAGGCCGAA
>CAUZJA010000211.1:0-4912 GCA_963579925.1 Dehalococcoidia bacterium
AGACTGGTATTCAGCGCGAGTATGATCCAGCGCCATTGCTGGTCAGGCGTGACGGTAATGTCGTTTCTCTGCACGATGGCGACACAGAGAAAGTCATCGACTCTTACCGAGGCGCGATTCTGGGCCTAGCTATCGATGCCGGAACCACCACCGTAGTCATGAATCTCATTAATCTGGAGTCGTTTGAGACGATTCATACCGCGTCGTTTGAGAATCCCCAGCGATTCGGCGGCAGCGACATAATGAATCGCATCTCATACGACATGGGCATGTACCAGGGCGAGATGAAGCAGGTCATCCACTCCTCTATCAACTTTGAGATTGGCGAGATGGTCCGCACGCTAAAGATCAGGCGTCGCCAAATTTATGAACTGGTAATAGTTGGCAACTCCACGATGCGTGACCTGTTCTTTGGACTCGACGTGAGCACCATTGGAGAGCGGCCGTATAAGTCAGTTGTTGAGCATGAGTTCGATGCCGAGGAGCGCACAACTACGGCGATCTCGTCTACGGCGTCAGAGCTTGGCATACGAATTCACCCTGACGCGATCATTTACGGTGGGCCGCTGGTTGGGAGCCACGTTGGCTCTGACGTTGCGGCAGACATCCTGGCCACGAGCCTAGACGAGGCGATTGAGCCTGTCATCATGATCGACGTCGGTACGAATACCGAGATCGTGATCGGCACGGCAGACAAACTGATGGCGGCCTCCTGCCCTGCCGGACCGGCGTTCGAAGGTGGCCAAGTCACGTACGCGATGCCCGGCTACGATGGCGCCATCGAACGATTCGCGATCGGCGAGGATGGCAGTATTGATGCCGGTGTGATTGGCGACACTGAGGCTCTCGGTATCTGCGGATCAGGGCTGATCGATCTGATCGCAGAACTGCGGCGAACCGGGAAGATGAATGAACTGGGCGTGTTTGACGATGGCGCTCGCGAGTACGAGTTTGAGCCAAACCGCCATTTGACTATCTCAAGAGCAGATCTGAGCGCGCTCGCGCAGGCGAAATCTGCGAACTACTGTGGTCAGCGCATTGTTCTTGACCGCTACGGACTGCCGCTAGAGCAGTTTAATAAGCTCCAATTGGCTGGCGGCTTTGCGAACTACATAGACATAGACAACGCTGCTTCTATTGGATTTGTGGCGAACATAGATCCCGACAAGATTGAGAAAGTCGGCAACGCCTCTCTGGCGGGCGCTACCATTATGCTGTTGTCTGGACCGCTTCGGAAGAAATTAGAGAAGTTGGTCACGGAAATCGAGCACGTGGAACTTGAGACGTCGCCCGACTTCTTCGATCTTTTCGTAGAGGGTTGCCAGTTCAAACCTATGGATGCAGCCTGAAAACGTCCCGAAAGCTGGGTTACGCCCGCACTGGAGAATCAAATGGTTGAGTTGACTCGCAAAGTCCTGATAACGGACTACACCTGGCCCAACATTGACGCTGAGACGGAGATTCTCAACGCCGCGGGCATTGAGGTAGTCGCTGCGCCGACCTCCGATGTGGCAACGCTCCGTGAGCTTGCAATTGATGCCGACGCCATCATGTTCTGCTTTGCGGCGGTGCCTGCCGAAGTCCTGAGATCTGCCACAAAATGCAAAGTTGCATCCCGCTATGGCATTGGTGTCGACAGTATTGATCAGGCGACATGCACGGAGTTGGGTATTGTGGTCACGAACGTTCCGGACTATTCGCTTGAAGAAGTCTCAGATCACGTGATGGCCAACATCCTGGCGCTCAATCGACATCTGATCCCGCTGAATCAATCAGTGCGTGCAGGCTGGGGTTCGATGGGTCTGCCGATGCACTCCCGGCGGCTCAGCACCACGACGCTTGGCATCGTTGGCATGGGGCGCATCGGACGAACTCTGACGACACGTGCGCACGCCTTCGGCATGCGGGTGCTCGCCAGCGACCCTCTGCTAACCGAAGACAACAAGCCTGATGGCGTTGAGATCGCTGATCTTCAGACGCTGCTCGCCGAGTCTGATTTCGTATCTCTACACACGCCACTCATTCCACAGACCGCCGGCCTGATTGGCACGGCGGAACTAGCATTGATGAAGCGAACGGCGTTCATTATTAACGCGGCACGCGGACCGTTGATTGACGATGACGCGCTGGTGTCGGCGTTGCAGTCGGGCGAGATCGCGGGCGCCGCACTGGATGTGACACCAGTTGAGCCGTTGCCGATAGATCACCCTTTGAACGCGATGGACAACGTGATCATGACGCCGCATACGGCTTTCCATTCACTTGAGTCGCTGAATGAACTTGAGGTGCGGACAGCACGTGAGGTTGTTCGCGTGCTGGATGGGCAGATGCCTGAGAACGTGGTGAATCCGGCGGTGCTGGGAGCGAATCGGGCCGGGTTGAGCTAGCGCGCCATCTGCCATGGAGGCACGAAGGGTCCACAATGGGATCTTTCGAGACTCTCAGGATGTCGGACTGAGCCGTTACAGGTAGATAAGGGGCTTGCCCATTTGGAGCGCGCGTCTGATGAGGCGTGGGGCCGGGCAAGCCCGGCGGCTACCGTGTGGTTGATACGCATCGCCAGCGGATGCCGGAACGGTGCACTTCGAGTTTTCTCAGGAAACTTTTCCTCACGTTCGTGACTGATGTGGCGCGGAAGATGAGATTCTCACGTCACTCGCGGAACTTCATTCCTGAGAACGACAAATGGGGGCGGGGATGCGGTAGCAGACTGTGGGCAGGGATGCCCACGCGACGGGGCAGCACGGGGTCTAGGCGTTGCCTAGAGCTGCGAGCTGGGTCCTTGAGACTGCGAAGTTGGACTTCTGACTCCAGTGGCAAGTCGTCAGGGACGTTGCTCGGCGAGTATGCGGCCTGCCACGCGGCACGGGCTAGCGAGCCGAGGTGTGTGCCTTCGATGTCCAGAGACTCCGCTGCTGAGTCGGTGTAGCTGCCGAAAGTTTCTGTTTTCTCGCGCTTTCGGAAGCCTGAAGACGCAAGCGCCTTTTCGGCGACACGTAAAGTGTCGAGCACATGCTGTCTTGATTCGCCATCAAGTGTGGCAAACCGAGCGCGGGACCGGCGTCTCACGAGGTCTGGATTTATCTTGAGAAGAATCGCGTAGATTGATCCGCCGATGGTGACGACCACTAGCACGGTCAGTATCAGGTACTGGATGTTCTCGAACAGCGATCGGATGAGATCGAAGATAGCGCCGGGAGCCTGAGTTGCGGCGGAGGCTACGTGGTCGCCAAGCCGAAGGTCTAGCAGCTCTGAAAGATTGAGGAACCCCGCACCGGCAGGTGGGCCTGATTCTGCTGGTAAGTCTGGTCGGGGGGTGGAGTCGAATGGCACCCAGCCTGCCTCGTCAAAATAGATCTCGGACCACGCGTGCGCGTCTTTTCCGGTGACCTTGCTTGCGCCGGACAGCGGGTTGTACTCGCCTGGCAAGTAGCCTGTGGTGAGCCGTGATGTAAGACCGGCTGATCGAGACATGAGCGTCATCGCCGTAGCGAAATCGAGCGCCGTACCGTCTGCCTCGCCGAACACGAAATCGTCCAGCGGAGCGTTTGGCGCAAGCTGTGATGGTGCTTCTTCAGCGTATCCAAGTTGGTTGAGGTACGAAACGATGCGCGTGGCCTTCTCAAATGACGTATCGGCATCTCCAATAATCTCGCCTGTCAGGCCGTGAATCGAGTCCAACTCGCTCGGGATGTACGCGTATTCCGGACCCTGCCACACAGAATTATCATATGCGAGGTCGGCAGAGCTAAATCGCGGTTCGCTGGAGATAATCTGGTAGGTCGAGCCTTTCTAAATGTCCGGCTGGAACTTATCGTTGCGAGGAAGCGATGCGGCTACCGGCTCGTAACCGGTCAGGACCTCATCGTTGAGCGCAACTTGCGGGAAGAACGTCTGCAGATATCGATCCTCTGCATCGGAATCATACCTGGACGGAACTATTGGCCGGTCAGGCACTGAGTCGTCCTGCGCTGTGGCGTACCACTTGCCGAGTCCAGCGGCGCCGTCATTGGTCTCGAACTTGTCGTACGTGCGACCGCGCCAGTAGCTGGAGACGCCGGAGCGAACGTACATGATGGCGTCATCAGCATCGCCAAATTGCGGCGGCTCAAGCGGTAGTCCTATCCGGGCTCCAAGAGAGAGATCTTCATCGCCGAGCTCGATTGGCGACGTGAGTTCGCCGTCTAATTCTGCAAGATACTGATCCGATACCCGACCGAATCCTCCATTGGGATCATTGGCATCCAGTGGAGCGCCTGAGCCACCACCGCCAGCCATTCGCTGCGCCAGTTGCTCTCTGGCTTGCCGGGCCTGTTCTGGCGAGAGGCCGGGGACGCCCGATTGATCGCCACCGGAGAACGGAATGATGGTGAAGCGCGGCGCCTGAGGTGCTTGCGAGGCGTTCCACGGCAGGAGGAAGAACGCCACTATTGATATTGCGAGCACAAGGCCGCCCGTCACCGACCAGAATGCTGCGGTGCCACGGCGGGAGTTGAACCAGTTGACTTCAGCGTCTTCGAACTCATCTTCCAGGTATGCGAGTCCCAGGAATCCGAGGACGAACATGCCGAAGATGATTCCGAGTGGTGCAAATCCAGCGCCGAATGCGATTTCGCTGGCGAAGAACATGACGATTCCGGCGGAGATGATCTGCGTGTATAGCCCTGCTCTGGTCTTTAGATCAAATGACGATGCAGCTGCGGTGGCGAGCAGGAAGTAGGCGACAGGGATTCGGTCACCTCGTATCGCAAGTACGAGGTCGTTCCGCATGTATACGCCAATAAACATGATAAATATTCCTATGGCGAGCGATACCACTGGCGTCCGCTTTTTGCGACGCGTCCAACTAAGACTGTGGCCGATTACCAGCGCGCCGATGGATCCGAGCGGGATCAGTGGGTCGACGCCCACG
>CAUZJA010000212.1:0-4883 GCA_963579925.1 Dehalococcoidia bacterium
ATATGGAACGGCGTATCCGAGAGGGTAAGAGCAAGCTAGAGGTGATCCGATGTCTCAAGAGATACGTCGCTAGAGAGATGTTCAATGTCCTCAAACAACTCCCGCAGAACAAGGCTTAAAACACCACTTGACGTCTATAGGAGCATCATATGGGTGCCTGCCGCACGGGCAAAGCGGAGCTGGTACTGGCTGCGGAGCGGCGGAAGAGGAAAGCTGAACAGATCCCTCACCCCAGCCCTCTCCCGGGTGGGAGAGGGAGTAAGAGTTAGCGAAAGATATTTATTCGCTTGAAGGTTTCTGCCAGGGGGACGCCGATCTTTTCGCCGTTTTCGGCGAGGCGGGCGCGGGATCGCTGGTCGCGTTCTTCGGTGCGGGGGCCTACCTGGCTGACGTGGGAGTGAAGGGCGTTCTGGCGTGATTCAAAGTAGTCGGTTACATCGACGTATGTGTCTGGTTGTTCTGGCCTGAAGAGCCAGATTTCTTCTACTTTGTGTGGCTCGAGTCCTTCTTCTAGATGCTCCGGGAACGCCAGGTGATCGCGGGCGTACGGGAAGACGGCGTCGAGGGATACTCGGCCGGCCATGGTGTGGTCGCGGTGGCGCAGGTAGGGTCGGTCGGGTTCGACTGTTAGCAGGACTCGCGGCTTGTGCTTACGAATCTGCCGGACGATCTTCTCTCGAAACTCATCGTTGTCTTCGAGGGCCTGGTCTGGCATGCGGAGGAATTCGACTCCAGCGAGGCCGTAGACCTTTGCAGCCTCTAGCGTCTCCGCTTCACGCGTTATCGCGAGGTCTTCCGGCTTGATCGATCGATCACCGGTGCCTTTGCTGCCGTCTGTGCAGACCACGAGGATGACCTTTTTGCCTTCTGCGCACCAACGGGATATTGTCCCGCCTGAACTCGATTCGGAGTCGTCCGGGTGTGGGGTTACGACAAGTATCGTGTCGGTGTCATCCGCTGTCATAGCGTCTCTTTCTCAGGTGTGTAGCTCTGGTTCAAAGTGAATATGGGGCAGATTTTGCAATCTCAGTTGCGACGGTCATTCCGATGCCATCTTCTTTAAGGTAGGCGCGGGAACGTTAGCGCAAATCCTAAATCAGATGAGGGCTGAAATCGCTGCTCGTAGCGGGCGGTTTCAGTGGCTTCTACTTCTGTGCCACCTGTGCCTATGAGGTGGAATGAGATGTCTTTGTCCCACCATTTTTTCTCGAAGGGGGCAACTGTGAGTGCGAGGTAGCGGCCGGGGAGGGTCTCAACTGATGGAGACTCGTAGTCATCGATGCGGGCAAGGATGGTGAAGCCTTCCGGCACTGGCACGTCGCCTGCGATGGCTGGGCCGCTGTAGACCTGCGGCCAGCTTGGAGGTAGCGCCGGAGGGGTGGCTGTGGCGGTCTCTGCAGGCTTGCCATCAGATGAGCATGCGACCAGCAGCGCCATGGTCACGATGAGGAACAGGAATATGGAACGCGATCGGGTCAGAGTGGTCATATCGTCGGGTGGGCCTTGTGCCACTCGGTTGCCTGTTCGTAGGCGTAGGCGACGTTGAGCATCGACTGTTCGCCGAAGTGAGGGGCGATGATTTGCAGCCCAACTGGGAGGCCTTCTGAGAAGCCACCTGGGAGTGACATTCCGGGGAGGCCGGCAATGTTGACGGGGATTGTGCAGATGTCGCTGAGGTACATGGCCAGGAGGTCGTCGGTACGCGAGCCTGACTCGAATGCCACTGTGGGCGAGGTTGGCGTGACCAGCGCGTCGAACTTCTCGAACGCACCAGCGAACTCTTGCCTAATCAGCGTGCGAACCTGCTGCGCTTTCTTATAGTAGGCGTCGTAGTAGCCGGCCGATAGCGAGTAGCCGCCAAGGATGATGCGGCGCTTCACTTCAGCGCCGAAGCCTTCACCACGGGTCATGTCCATCACTTCCCAGGCGTCCTGTGCTGTTTCGGAGCTGTGGCCGTACTTGAAGCCGTCGTAGCGGGCCAGGTTTGCTGAGGCCTCCGACGGCGCAATGATGTAGTACACGGAGAGGGCCTGGTCGGTCAGCGGGAGGCTGGTTTCTTCAAGGGTTGCGCCGAGGCCTTCGAGAACTTTAAGCGACTCCTCGTAGGCGGCGCGCACGCCCGGCTCGATGCCGTCGACGAGATACTCCTTTGGCACTCCCAGCTTCATGCCGGAGATGTCGCCATTTAGGCCAGCAGCGTAGTCGACGCCGCCGGATCTGGGTGACGATGTGGAGTCTCGCTGGTCGTGACCAGCAATGACGGTGAGGGTGTTGGCGGAGTCTGTGACATCACGGCTGAACGGGCCGATCTGGTCGAGCGAACTGGCGAAGGCGAGCAGGCCGAAGCGGCTTACGAGGCCGTATGTGGGCTTGAGGCCGACCACACCGCATAGTGATGCGGGCTGTCGGATGCTGCCGCCGGTGTCTGAGCCAAGTGAGATGAATGCTTCGCCTGCGGAGACTGCTGCTGCGGGACCACCGCTTGAGCCGCCGGGCACGCGGGAGGTGTCCCATGGGTTCCGAGTTGGCGGGTAGCTGGAGTTCTCGTTTGACGAGCCCATTGCGAACTCGTCCAGGTTGCCTTTACCCAGGATGACTGCGCCAGCGTCGTTCAATTTCTCTACGACGTGTGCGTTGTAAGGGGGCACAAAGTTCTTTAGGATTTGCGAGCCAGCGGTGGTGAGGGTGCCCGCTGTTGCCATGTTGTCTTTGACCATCACCGGCACGCCCGCCAGTGGGCCGTCGAGATCACCTGAGGCGATTCCTGCGTCAGCCGCGGCGGCGCGCTCAAGGGCTTGTTCGCCGGTGACGGTGATGTAGCTGTTCAGGTCGCCTTCGACCTGATCGATGCGATCGATGAGCGACTGGGTTAGCTCGACGCTGGAGACGTCGCCGTTGCGGATCAGATCGCGCGCTTCATGCGCTGTTTTAAAGATGTGGCCTGCGGTCACGTGTGAATCTCCGGGTTATCGGTGCTTGCAGAGTAGGGGGACTCGCTAGGTGTCAAGGACTGGCAGTACGCGAACGTAGTCGTCTTCAGTGTGTGGAGCGTTTGCCAGGGTTTCTGCGCGGGTCAGTGACGGCGTTGCTACGTCCTCACGCATCACAGAGCTGACGTCCGTGGGACTGCCGGTTGGCTCGACTCCGGTGGTATCGACCTGCTGGAGCGTTTGGAAGAAGTCGAGAGCGGTTGAGAGCTGCGACCGGAGCGACTCAACTTCTTCGTCAGTCAACGATAGGTGAGTAAGTCTGGCGACGTAGCGCACGTCATCAGCGGAGAGGATGTCTGGCAATGGAGTCTTATTTCTGATGGTTCAGGTATGAGGATTCGGCCTGAAAAAATGGCCGTATCGAAGTCTAGCAGAGCAGTGTTGAGATTCGTGGCGGCTGCACTACTCAGTGACCCAGATTTACTTTGGTGATGTGGAGAGGATTACTGCGCCAGTTTCCGCGACAAGGAAGTCGTCTTCCCTCTCAATGTAGCCGCCTTTATGGTTGCCGAATGAGGTCTGGATGACGGCGCAATTGACGGGTATCTCTTCGAGCGCGATGCCAAATCCATGGCCGTCGACGTTATTCGAAGCCGATCTCGCGAGTGGCGTAGTGGCGGTGTTTATTCGACCGTTTGGAGTTGCTCAGGCCCCAACGCGGAGTACGTGTTCACTAAACTTTGTTTATCATGCTCTCACTATGCCTTCTGAGCGCGTACAGCGGCGGATTGATGAGTTACTCGATCAGGCAGAGTTGGCCATTCGAGAGCTCGATTGGTCGCGCGTGCGTGAAACGTCTCTTTCAATCCTGGCTGCCGATGCAGAAAACGAGGACGCTGCGACGTTCCTCGCGATGGCTGATCCGCATGTCTTGCCTAGCGAAGCTGGTACTGGCCGCGGGGCCGCGGAAGACGGATCAGCTCCCTTACCCCAGGTCTTGCCAGACGGCCACTTACCGCAAGGCGGCGAAGAAGGAAGCGCTCTTACCGAGTCCTTTACGGGTGGTCGGTATCAGGTAAGCCGGTTTCTTGGTGAGGGTGGCAAGAAGATGGTCTATCTTGCTCGCGATACGACTCTGTACAGGGATGTCGCTTTTGGTCTCATCAAGGCGGAAGGTCTGGATGATGAAGCTCGGCAGCGGATAATCCGTGAGGCGCAGGCGCAGGCGATGGCGCGGTTGGATGATCATCCCAACATCATGCCGATCTACGAACTGGGTGATGAGGGCGGTCAGCCGTTCATGGTTCAACCGCTCTTGGGGGGAGGCGACGTTGAGGCGCTGATCGAACAATCTGAAGACGGCAAGCTGTCTCTTGAAGATGCGATGCGGGTTGCCAGTGAGATTCTGAGTGGGCTGGAGTTCGCTCACTCAAAGGAAATTATTCATCGATATCTGAAACCCGGGAATGTGTGGCTTACTGACGATGGAGTCGCGCGCATCGGAGATTTTGGGCTGGCTATTTCGCTCGACCGTTCCCGTCTGACTCAGGAAAAGATGATTGTGGGCACTGTGAGTTATATGCCGCCGGAGCAGGCTACTGGTGGTGAGATCACACCGAGAGCCGACCTCTACTCACTGGGGGCGATACTCTACGAGATGGTGACTGGCAGTCCGCCGTTTCTGGGTGATGACGATATTGCTGTGATTTCGCAACACGTGAACACGCCCCCAGTTGTACCGGCGTGGCACAACGCATTGATTCCGAAGACGCTGGGTTCGTTGATCGTGCTGCTACTGGCGAAAGATCCAGATGACCGACCTGAGTCTGCCAAAGCAGTTCTGATGGTGATCGCCTCAATTGATGCCTCCGCTTCGCCCGAGACAGATGAAACCGAGTCGCGTCTACTCGACTCCATGGCCGGGGGTGTTTTCGTTGGCCGGAACTATGAGAT
>CAUZJA010000213.1:0-4864 GCA_963579925.1 Dehalococcoidia bacterium
CATTCCCGGTTGCTATGCAGTCTGTTCTGACCAAATTTGATGGCCGCATCAACCCCGGTGACGTGTTCATTTTGAACGATCCGTACACCTCAGGCGGCATCCATTTGCCGGACGTTTACATCATCAAGCCGGTGTTCGCTGAGGATGCGCTGCAGGGCTTCGTGGGTGTTGTGGCGCATCAGGCTGACATTGGTGGACTGGTTCCGGGCAGCAACTCCACGGAGTCCATTGATATCTACCAGGAGGGGCTGCGAATTCCGACGTCGAAGATGTACTCCGCCGGGGTGCCCAGCGAGGCGGTTTTCGATCTCATCGCGACCAACGTGAGGCTGCCGATACAGGTGCGGGGTGACATGCGATCGCAGCTGGCGGCGTGCGAGATTGGCGAGCGAGCACTGCTTGAATTGATTGACCGATATGGCGCTGCAGAACTGAGCCGCCACTATGACGCGTTGCTTGATTACAGCGAGTTCCGAGCGCGGCAGGAGATATCCGCCCTACCCGACGGCAAGTACGAGTTCGAGGACTATATCGACGCCGACAATATCAAGGAAGGGCCGGTCAAGATCGCGGTTAGCCTGGAGATAGTGGGCGATGAGATTACCGTTGACCTTGCTGGCTCATCACCGCAGGTTCCGGCCGGAATCAACTCGCCGCTGCCGTTTACGCATGCAGCGATTTACGGGGCGATCAGGCTGATCATGGATCCCGACATCCCCAACGCCGCCGGGTACCACCGTCCTATTCACATCAAGGTGCCTGAAGCGACAGTGGTGAACCCGGTGCATCCGGCGCCTGTGGCGGCCCGCGGCATCACCGGATTCCGGACGATGGACGCCGTGCTGGGGGCGCTGGCGCAGGCGATCCCAGATCGCGTTCCGGCAGATGGCGAGGGCGGTAACACGCTCATCAGCTTTGGCGGGCACAGGCCAGATGGCACGCCGTATGCGCTAGTGGATTTCTTTGCCGGCGCGCGTGGTGGCGGGGCGGACGGCGATGGCTCGGAGGGCGTTTCGCATCCTGCAGGCAACACAGCCAGTTCGCCCGTTGAGATACTCGAGATAGAAAACCCGGTGGTCATCGACGAGTACGCGCTGATCACGGACTCTGGTGGTGCTGGGCAGTTCCGGGGTGCGCAGTCATATGTGAAGCAGGTGACTAACATTGGTGAGCCTGCGACGCTTCAATTGCGGTCGGATAAACGCAAATTCCCACCGTACGGGCTGCAGGGTGGATCGACAGGCTCACCATCGCTCAACATCCTGAATCCGGGCCCGGATGAGGAGTTGCTGCCGACGCTGGCGCAGGTGAAATTTGGTCGTGACGAGGTGATTCGGCACGAGATGGCGGGCGGCGGAGGGTGGGGTGATCCGCTGACCCGAGATCCCGCGGCTGTACTGGAAGATGTGATCGATGGGCGGGTGTCGGTTGCGGCGGCGCGGGATGAGTATGGCGTTTTGTTGGACGAGGCAGGGGATGCGGTTGATGTGGAATCAACCGTGCGGTTGAGACGCGATATAGCTAAGGAACGGTGATGACGCCTCTAATCGCGATCGGTACGCGCTAACCGCCTGTTGGATGCGCTGCGCCTCAATGACGCGCCACCGGTAGACGTGTGTTTCAGATCCTTCGACTTCGGCGCGGAGCCGCCTTCGCTCAGGGTGACATTTCATTGTGATGATCGTCGCACTGGGGTGAGTCCACGTTAGCCATCCTGAGCTTATCGAAGGGCGGCGACATCAACCAACGTACCCATCGCTCAACCAACTCACGCCCACACTCTTCAGCGCTCCGCGCTCAATGCCCGTGTGGTAGACACCCCGTACGGCAGGTACCTAGACTGGCTCCATTGCGACGTGCGGCTCCACCGGCAGCACAGCGCGAATCTCATCACCCGCGTTCACGACGCCTCCAGCGATCACGACACTCATAATCCCCGATTTACGGATCAAGTTGCCGTCAGCATCGCGATCAAGCGTCGCCTCCATGAGCCCAGCCTCAAGACCGTCAATCTGAGTGCACGGATTGCGCAACCCCGTCACCTCAACAATCGCATTAGCGCCCAGATGCAGGCGCGTCCCAACCGGCAGACCAAGCAGGTCGATACCGCTACTAGTCACGTTCTCGCCCATCTGCCCTGCCGAGACCGCGAAGCCTTTGCCCGACAGCTCCTCAAACAGTTCAGAGTGAATCAAGTGAACCTGACGCAAGTTAGCCTGCGTGGGATCCTGCCGCACTCGTGATCGATGCTTCACCGTCACACCATTGTGCGCATCGCCCTCCACACCCAGCCCTTCAACGATCGTGATCGACGCCTGATTCGGCTTAGAAAATGTGTGGCTCGCGCTGACGCTCACCGCCGCAACTCGCCCGGTCATATCAGTCAACCTGACCCCTCATCCCTCAATCGCATTGCCAGTTGAAACACCTCGTGCCATATCTCGCCAAACTCCAATTGCTCCCGCTCCAGATGAAACGGAACGGCAAGGGCAGAATAGTCGTTGAGATTGAACCAGTCAGATCCATGCGTTGAGGCTACATCACGACTTCACTTCCAGGCGTCCGCCCTCACTTACTGACTCGCTATGGCCACGCTCATCAGTTCTGGGGAGATCAACGCCCCATCGGCAGATGTGTGCGCTGCGATCGTCGAAGCTATCTCTTCGTTCACCGCATCGATAACTTGACGTGCCCCCCTCAAACGAATCCAGTTGAAAATTGTGGAAACTAGACACAGATGTAGGGAGGCAGAGATGCCAGGGAAAGGTCATAGTCCGGAGAATATCCTGAACAAGCTCCGGCAGGTAGAAGTATCGGTAGCCAACGGTAAGAGCGTCGCACAGGCGATCCGGGACATCAGTGTCAGTGAGAACACTTACTATCGATGGCGCCAAGAATACGGCGGTCTCAACCTTGACCAGCCGAGCAGGCTCAAGAAGCTCGAGCGTGAGAACGCAAGATTGAAGCGAACTATCGCTGACCTGGCGCTGACCTGGCGCTGGACAAGCAGATCCTGAAAGAGGCGGCGGAGGGAAACTCCTAAGCCCTGATCGTCGCCGCAAGTACGTGGATCGCATCCAACAGATCGTCCCTGGAGTCTCTGAACGCAGAGCCTGTAACGTAATCGGACAGACAAGATCCACGCAGCGCAGAGACCTGGTCCCCCGGATGATGAAGCGTCGCTTACGAACGACATCATCGCCCTGGCAACGCAGTTCGGACGGTACGGGTACCGCCGGATCACCGCTCTACTCAGGGATCGGGGATGGCGAGTGAACCACAAGCGGGTCGAACGCATATGGCGACGAGAGGGGCTGAAAGTACCAAAGAAGCAGCCTAAGAGGGGAAGGCTCTGGCTCAATGATGGGGCATGCATCCGTCTGAGACCGGAACGTCCGAATCACGTCTGGGCATACGACTTCGTGGCCTGCCGCACACACGATGGACGTGCCGTCAGGCTGATCACGGTTATCGATGAGTTCAGCAGGAAGTGCCTGGCGATCAGGGCGGCGAGACGTATGAGGTCTGATGATGTGATCCACCTGTTCACCGAGCTGTTCGCCCTCAACGGGATACCTGAACACATGAGATCAGACAACGGCCCGGAAATGACCGCTCATGCGGTTCGAGAATGGCTGTCGAGCGTAGGAACGAAGCCGCTGTTTATCGAGCCCGGGAGTCCGTGGGAGAACGGCTACAACGAGAGCTTCAATGGGAAGGTGCGGGATGAATTACTCAACGGAGAGATCTTCTACTCACTGAAGGAGGCGCAGATACTGACAGAAAGACGGAGGCGGGAGTACAACACGATCCGGCCACACAACTCACTCGGATACCGGCCACCGGCACCTGAGGCAATCACCCCAGGGCTTGAACTCGCCGCAATTCCCAGATAATAAGTGGTAGCGCTATAGGGGGCATGTCACCTCGGCATAGGGTGTGTTCAGGGGAAGATCATCATCACGGCGTGAGGTCATCTCACACCTACATTGATTCGCCTTCGAATGCTGGATCCAGGTACTTTGAGGGGTTTTCAATGAAGTTGTTGCGGCAGCCAAGTGCGCAGAAAAAGTAGGTGGTGCCTTCGTGGCGGTCCTTGCCACCTGGTGGGTCTTCGATGCTGACCATCATCTTGCAGACGGGGTCGATCTCTACGTCCGGGTGATGGCTGAAGAACGGAATGTTGGGCATTGCAGACTCCTGTTTACGTGACTTTCGGCAGACTAACAGGT
Organism: Dehalococcoidia bacterium; assembly: GCA_963579925.1. Taxonomy (GTDB): domain Bacteria; phylum Chloroflexota; class Dehalococcoidia; order Lucifugimonadales; family Lucifugimonadaceae; genus UBA1151. The sequence continues at coordinate 4,233 of CAUZJA010000213.1, forward strand.
CGTGAAGCCTTCTAGTGGGTAATCATCGCTCGGTGTCTCGAAATCACCACCTCTTACTGCAGCGTAATCGCTTTTTCTGATTATTCATGGGACTCTCATTTATATGTATACAAGGTATTCAGTCTCCCCAATAATATGAAATTAAGTATGTTGAAGAAGAGTGGTGCCGTGGCGTGTAAGTCTCACATCTCATAGCGACGCCATAACGATTCAAGAGGAAATTCAACATGGAACGATTCAGCTATGGAATGAAGATATCCACCAAGCTCTCGTATGAGAATGCCCTGGAAGCCACAGTCTCAGCGCTGAAAGCAGAGGGCTTTGGGGTCCTAACAGAGGTGGACGTCCAATCGACGTTTAAGAAGAAAATCGATTCCGACTTCAAGCGCTATATAATTCTGGTGCCTGCAATCCCAACCTGGCTCATGCCGCCCTGCAGGCCGAGGAAGATTTAGGACTTCTACTTCCATACAACGTGATCGACTATGAAGATGGCGAAGCTTCGATGGTTGCGGTGATGGATCGCAATCTGATGGCCGGAATCACGGACAATGCGACTTTGAGTGAAATCGCCTCGAAGGCGAGGAAAGCCATGGAGAATGTTTCCGCGCAAGTAGAAGTGGCCTGATTGG
>CAUZJA010000214.1:0-4857 GCA_963579925.1 Dehalococcoidia bacterium
ACTCGATTGAATAACGCCTAGGAGTCCCACTGTCTGACATGCACAACCGGGGATCACGATTTGGCTTCCGTCAAGCGGTATTGAGTTGGATTTCAGGGATGCCAAACCCTCTTCCGCCTGTTAATTTGTGCTCACACCACAAGGAAAGGAGTGAGTCACAAAATGGTCATCGATAATGCAGTCGTGTTCCTGAGAGCACTGATCGTTCTCAGCCTGATCGTTATTGTTATTGGCGGCTAGAGTCCGCTCAGCGATTTCTAATGGGCAGAGATAGTCTCCAGCCCATCAATTCATAAAAACTGATTACAAATCACGTTTAAGACTCAGGTCTCAAACACCGGTGAGCATTACGCTCGTGTGAGTTCGATTCTCACCTTCGGCACCAGCCCAACTGGAAATTGTTACTGCGCACCGTGATGTATCGATTACCGGTGTGATTCCAAAATCTTCTTGAAGGTGCGCTGTACTTTCATCACTTTGGGGTCGTATTCGCCAAAGGCGAAGTCAGATGGATGATTCTCAACCCACTCCAGGGTTACCTCTCTCACCACATCGTCAGTTATAGCGGCGACATTGTCTGCATGCGCAATCGCAAACTCGGTCATCTGGCGCTTACGCTGAATGGTCTTCCATCCCTTGTACGGAAGCCAGATGGGGAGGCCGATCAGCCGAAATAGGAGCTTGGTGAAGATCACCCTGTCTTCCACTCGCTGGTTGTTGGCCAGTCCCTGGGCTCTCCCTGCGACGAACTGCTTGGGATCAGAGCCCAGGTTTCGTGGTCGTTCTTCAGGCATGCCTAACTCCTTCGCTTTACTGGGTGTTCACGGACTGCCTACCGGGGCCGGCGGCTATAGTCCCAGCCATGAATTCGGGGCGAAGGCGTATGCGAGGAGTCCCAGAATCAGGAGAATGAAGAATGCATCCATTATTTTGCCCAAGTTCTCAGTCACGAAACCCGGTCCAGCGCTCCTGCCGGCAGTGATGCCGATTCCCACGCTGCTTCCTGACGACTGGCGCAACTGATTGGGAGGCGGAGGGGGTGCTGGACTGCCCTGAGGGCCTCGGTCTACAGCGGATCTTCCTGCAGCATCGCTCGCGTCATGTTTCGATTTCTGTTTTGATTCCTCAGGCATGGCGTCTCTCCTTTTGGCGGACCGATCCATCGATCCTTAACATCATTACACCCGTGAGCGCTATTTGGTTCCCGCTGGATGGTTGGGGACGAGCTACCGCACTTGCCTACTCGCGCTTCGCCGCGATGAACATTCGCCGAAAGGGGAAGACAGTGGTGCCGTCGGGCTGTTTTGGGTATGCCCTGTCGGTGAGGTCGGTGTAGGCGGCTTCGAAGTCACTTCGCTCAGGCTCTTCCAGAGCGGCGAGCAAGGGCCGCAGCCAGGTGCCCTTCGTCCACTCCTTCACCGGGTGGTCGCCGGAGAGGATCTGCATGTACTCCGTCTCCCAGACATCAAGCGATGCAACGAGTGGCGATAGAACTTGGATGTAGAACTCCGGCAGCTCAACCGGCGCGGGGTTCAGCAGCGGCTCAAGCGTCGATCGCCACGGCCCCATTTTGGCTGCCTCAGAGATGGACGTGTGCGATATCGCACCGAAATTGCGCGGTAGCTGCACCGCAAGCGTCCCGCCCGGCGCAACGGAGTTCATCAGCTTTGTGAACAACTCTTTGTGGCCCGTTAGCCAGTGCAGCGCCGCATTAGTGAAGATCAGATCAGGCGGCTCGCTCGGCGACCAACTGCCAATGTCGCTCACTTCCCACCCGATGTTTGGCGCGCGCTCAGACGCACCGTCCAGCATCTCCTCAGAGCTATCAACGCCGATAACACGCGCATCCGGCCATCGAGCGGCCAGCAACTCAGTGATCGTGCCGGCCCCCGCACCAAGGTCGTAAACGACAGACGGCGACTCCAGATCAACCCGGTTAAGCAGATCAATCGCCGGCCGCAACCGGTGGTCAGCGAACTTGAGGTATTGGGTGGGGTTCCAGAGCAATGGTGTGGGTGCCTTTATCGAACTAGTGGGTACTGTCCAGCCGGAATTTTCTCACGCGATCATCAACCAGCTATCCACCCGCTACCAGATTGACGACTCTCGTCACGATCTCTACGAAGGCCGCTCCGTATCGGGTTTAGTGGTGGTGGCCCCGGTGGCCTTTCGCCGCCGTTTGCTTTCGTGCGGGCTGCGTAGTCTGCGCCCAGGCGGTCTTTCAGGTCATACATGACCTGGCCCATGCGGGTTTCGTGGTAGAACCAGGTCCACATGCGGCCGCCTCCGGGTGGGGCGCCGCCGGGCTGCTCAGCGGCCGCTTCCATGTAGTAGGCCTTCACGTCTTCCGCCATATAGCGAATCGCTCCGGGCAGCGGGTGTGACAGGCCGTTAGGCGGATCCGATGGCTCGCCTGCTGCCATATTGGCAAGGTATGTGACGATGATCGGCATATCGTCTGCGGTGAGGCCGCTTAGACCGAAGGTTGAGCGCTGCATTCGACGCATTGATTCCTCGTACCAGGGCGCCAGTGATCCGACTTCCTGCAGCAGCGACTGCTTCAGTGCTTCGGCAGGCGTTGATGCTTCCGGGAGGGGAGGCAGCGGCAGGGCGCAGGCCCATGCCTGGTCGGATTCGGCGGTCACAGGTGACTCGTGCGGGTAATCCTCGGTGAGGGGACCTGACTCGCGCTCGAAGAGGCCAAGTAACGCCCGTAGGACGTCTGTCTGGAATTCCGGCTCGTTGGGCGCACCGAGTGGTCGACCCAGTTCGAACGGGACCCACAGAGAGCGAGATGGCATGATCTTCTCGGTGTGCTCTCGGACAAGGCTGATCGCGGCCGTGGGGATGCCAGCTGCTTCTATGTAGTGCTGTAGCCCGCCAACGGCGCGCGTGCAGTTTGGTCAGATGAGGATGAGGATTGCGGCGGTGACGTTGTCCTCTTTGAGCAGCTTGGCGACTTGCGGGGCCGTCTCGACCATGCGGGTGGGGTCAGTGGCGCCCATTAACGAGTAGTGCCACTTCGCCACGGAGCCAATCTCACCGTTTGCGGCCATCTCCCTCAGGCGCTCCAGCGGGAACGCTATGTTGGGGTCTTGCTGGTAGCCACTACGATCGAAGTTGACGCTGACGTGGCTCATCTCCAGTTCTGCGAAGTCGAGATCGCCGGGGAGCAGTCGGTAGTCGGCGGCTCCTCCGACGAACCTGGCGTCGCTGGCGCGGTGGATGCCAGCCGTGGAGATGATCGCTACTCGAGCCTGCTTAATGTCTGGAGCGGCAGCCCAGGGTGCGGGACCGTAGTCCGTGATGGGCAGGTTCTTAAGGTCTTCGGCGTATTCGGTGGGGAGGTCTGAAAGTCTTACCATGATGCGTGCAAGCTACCGGATGCGGGGGGCTGAGTTCAAGTGGAGTTGAGTCCATTGCATCTTGGATGCCATCCATACACCGAAAGAATCAATAGCTGTATTCCAATCAGCGCGATAAGACGAAGGCCGAATCACTTTGGTAAATCCATGTAATTTCGACGAATTCGGTATTATGCCGCTTCAGTTACACAATATTCCGATTCAAAACGTTTGACGCGTGGAGGGCAATGAATATGGCGTTGCAAATTCGATCTGGAAATTCCGATGATGTGGTTGCGAGTGGCCGAATTCTTTATGAAGCATTCACACACATTGCAGAAGCGCATTCGTTCCCGTCCGACTTTCCCTCGATTGAGTTTGGCGAGCAGATAGCTGGCTATCTGCTGGGTAACCCAGGATTCGCATCGTTCGTTGCGGAGGATGGGGGTCAGCAACTTGGAATCAACTTCCTCGACGAACGTGGAGTGATAACTGGCGTGGGACCAATCGGAATTGACCCGACAATTCAGAATTCGGGCGTCGGTCGGCAATTGATGGACGCTGTGATCAATCGTTCTGAGCAGATCGATGCGCGAGGAATTCGGCTTTTGCAGGACGTTTTCCATAATCGGTCGTTCGCTCTCTACACAAAACTAGGATTTACCGCCCGGACTACTGCAGCGGTGATGCAAGGTCCACCGATAGCGAACGACATTGGGGATCGGAGCGTTCGCCCCGCGACTATGGACGATCTGGGCGTATGCGGTGCGCTGTGCGAGTTAACGCATGGACATGACCGGAATGGGGAACTGAGAGACGCGATCGAATCAGGCGGCGCTTCGGTAGTTGAGGAGACGAGCGGCATCGCTGGCTACACAACGGGCATCGGTTTGGTGGGACATGCGGTGGTCCGATCGAACGAAGATCTGAAAGCGCTGATTTCTGCAGCTCCAGAGTTCACGGGGCCGGGCTTCTTGCTGCCGACTGGGAACGCCGAATTACTCAATTGGTGCATGGGTGAAGGCCTGCGGGTCGAGAAAATGATGACAATTATAACTTCCGGGTTTTACCAGAATCCCACGACCCCGTATTTGCCCTCAGTTCTGTATTAGAAGACGCGGATTTTAAATTGGTCACAAACAGCCATCCCAAAGTCATCCTCATTGGCGGTCCCCCGTCGTCTGGCAAATCGACGTTAGCGCGAACCATCGCAGCGCGTCTCGGCTATGGCTGCATATCAACTGACGATATTGGCGTTTCAGCGCGGGCGATGACGACTGCTGAGTCGTACCCCAGCTTGCACTCGATGGACTCCAGCAATCACCGTGATTACTTCATCGACAACTCTGCGGAGTGGCTAGTTGAGGACATGATGCGCGGTCATGCTGAACTGTGGCCAGCAATAGAGGCGATCATTGAGGAACACACGATTGGGTACGCCTCCGATCCCATAGTCATTGAGGGTATGGCGCTGTGGCCAGAACGAGTTGCAGCGCTAGAGTATCCGGGGATC
>CAUZJA010000215.1:0-4749 GCA_963579925.1 Dehalococcoidia bacterium
TTGAGAGCAGGCGTCCCCAGAGTTCGGCGTCGGTGGCGCGTTTACTGATTTCTGGCATGGTTATCTACTGACATTCTAGCTGTGGTCCTGATCTGAACAAAATCTATATGCATGCGCATGCATCTTAATGATATCCTGTACGTCAAACATCACATAGACCAAACAAAAGAAGAACAATGACACACTCAAAAATAAAAGTACTGGCAATAAGTGGAAGCCTGCGCTCAGGCTCATACAACAGCGGCTTGATCACAGCATTCCAGGCAGCGTCTCACGATGAGCTTAATGTAACGATCTACCGAGGTACGGCAGAACTGCCTTTCTTCGATCAGGACCTAGAGGGCGAAAACATCCCCGCCAGCGTACTGGCGCTGACCGACGCAATTCGAAATGCCGATGCTGTGGTCATTTCGACCCCAGAGTACAGCGGCAGCATCCCCGGAGTTCTGAAGAACCTCATCGACTGGGCATCTCGCCCCTACGGTGCGTCTCCATTCGCCGGCAAGCCGACCGCGGTGCTTGGCGCTAGCCCATCCCCGTACGGTGCGCAGCGGTCACAGGAGCAGCTGGTGGCCGTGTTGAACGCCATCAAGGCGCAGGTCCCTAGGCGACGTGCATCCGGTTGGCCCTGCAACTGAACTATTCGATGACACTGGAAGCCTCACCAGCTCAGAAGTGCAGACCACGCTGAGGGACATCGCATCAGACATCGAATCAGCGGTGTTGATTCCTGCGCTGGCGTGATCAGCGCGTAACCGCTTGTTTGGGCTCGGCATTGGCGAACAATGTCGGGCCCACACGCGCTGCCCCTTATCTGTCCGTAATCTCTGCGCTAAAATCCTGTGATGTCAAACATTAATGATTCCCACGTGCGCAGTCTTTTCGCCGATCGCATTGGCGGCGAAGAGTACGGCCTGTCCGACGAGATCTATAAGTTCGAGAAGATCAAGCGCGCTCGCCAGGCCGCTGAACGAGATCAGCCTGACCGGCTTCTGATCAACCTTGGCGTCGGTGAAAACGACGAGATGGCAGCGCCAACCGTTCGCGCCGCGCTAGCGCTCGAAGCCAACCAGTCCGAGAACCGCGGATATGCCGACAACGGCATCGACGAGTTCAAGGAAGCTGCGGCTCGTTTCATGGGCGATGCGTACGGGGTGGATATCGATCAGGACTCAGAGGTCAACCACTCCATCGGCTCGAAGCCCGCGCTGGCCATGCTGCCAATGGCATTCATCAACCCCGGTGACGTGACTCTGATGACCGTGCCCGGCTACCCGGTGGCCGGTACCTACACTGCATACCTCGGTGGCGAAGTCCACAAAATGCCGCTACTCGCCGAGAACGACTTCCTGCCCGACCTGGAAGCGATCCCCGCCGACGTCCTCAAGCGCGCCAAGATGATGGTCCTCAACTACCCGAACAGCCCGACAGGCGCAATCGCCACCGAAGGCTGGTTCAAAGACGTCATCGAATTCGCGCTGTGGAACAACATCACCATTGTTCACGATGCAGCGCACGGCCTCCTGAGCTACGAGCAGGAGCCGCTGAGTTTCCTTGCCGTCGATGGAGCCAAAGAGGTGGGTGTCGAAGTTCACTCGCTCTCCAAAGGCTTCAACATGATCGGTTGGAGAATTGGCTGGGTCTGCGGAAACGAAACCGTGGTCAGCGCGTTCGCTGATATCAAAGACAACACAGACTCGGGTCAGTTCATACCCATCCAGAAAGCCGCTGCAGTCGCCCTTGGTGACTTCTCCATCTACCGGGACGTGCAGGTTAAATACCACCGCCGTCTCGAGAAACTCGTCACAGTGTTGAACGACGTCGGATTCAGCTGCAAAGTCCCCGGCGGAACGTACTTCCTGTACGCTGCAAACCCCGTTGGCGCAGGTGACTCAGTCAAATTCGCATCAGCCGAAGAGGCCACGGATTACCTCATTGGCGAAGCCGGAATCCTCACAGTCCCATGGGACGACGCAGGAGCATTCCTCCGCTTCTCCGCAACCTACGACGCCGACGGCGAAGCAGAAGAAGACGAGCTAATGAAGCTGCTAACCACCAGACTCACCGCCCTGGATCTGCGGTTCTAACTTCCTCGCCCCCGGGAGAAGGGACAGGCAGGAACAGCCGACTACGCGATCGTCTTCGCGTCCGACTTCCTGAGCGTGGTCCGTGGGTCCGTGAACACTTCCGGCCTCAGCGCCATACCCAGTCCGGGTTCCGTCGGCGCTGCTACTTCGCCGAATTCGATGTCTGGCATACGGTCTACGATGGTTGGGTACCAGCCGGAGTTGTATGCACGCACGGTCTCCTGAATGAAGGCATTGGGCAGGTTGATGGCCAGGTGCACGCCCGCCATCAACGTCACCGGGCCGGTGCAGTCGTGCGGGGCTGCCGGGAGCTTGTACGACTCCGCCATGGTGGCAATCTTCTTCGCTTCGGATATACCACCACACCACGTGACATCCAGCATACAGATGTCGGTTGCACGGCGCTCAAACATCTCCCTAAACGCCTCACGGGTGGCGATGGTTTCACTGGCGCAGATAGGGATATTGACCTTAGACCGGAAGTCCGCTAGCGCATCCATGTTATTCATGGGGATGGCGTCTTCAATCCACATCAGATCGTAATCTTCCAGGGCGTGTGCGATCCGCAATATCGCGGGCGTTGACCATAGCGAGTTCATCTCAGCCGCTATCTGAATCTTGTTTCCGACGCGCTTGCGAATCTTGTCGAATGGCTCAAGGCCCTTCTTAAGATTCTCCAGCGATATGCGCTGGCCATCGGACTCCTCATAGAACTGGTCGAATGGCCAGATCTTCATCGCAGTGATGCCCTCTGACAGAAGGCTCTCTGCGAGGTCGTCTGCGTTGTTCAGGAATGCCCGCATGTCCTCATACGGACCTTCGTCACCTACTTGGCCGATGTTTCCAGATAGGTTCAAGACGGTGTCGCCAGAGCTAGCGGTGTAGTCCTCGCCCGCCTCAGAGCGACGTACCCCATGCCGGTAGCCAGCACAGGTGTTGTAGATCATTACGCGCTCACGTGACGGACCGCCAAGCAGCTGGTGAATCGGCTGCCCCGTTTCCTGGCCGAAGATGTCCCACAGTGCGACGTCGATGGCTGATATCGCGCGCATCTCAGCACTAGGGGTCAGATCGGCGCGAGTGCTGTTGCGCAGGTTGGTCCAGTGGGCGTCGATGTGCAGCGGGTCTTTGCCGATTAGGTACGGGGCCATTTCATGATGTATCAGCGCCTCGACCGCTTCCACGCCAAAGGCGGTCTCGCCAAGTCCTGTGATCCCCTTATCGGTGTGGATCTGCACCCAGATCAGACCGGGGTATTCGGAGTTCAGGATCGTATCAATTGAGGTGATCTTCACAGCGCTGACACCTCTCTGATCAAGTTGCTATCTGTCAGGAAAGATGGCTGGAACTCCGTGCCGATCCCGTCGCCTTCCGGCGGCAAAAAGTAGCCATCTTCCATTGGCGCCAGTCTCTGCACAATCTCGGAATACCACGTTGCGTTGTACGCTCGCACGGTCTCCTGCAGGAATGCGTTTGGCATGTTTAGACTCAGGTGAATGCTGAACATCAATGTGATTGGACCAACGCAGTCGTGAGGGGCTGCTGGCAGGTTGTACGCCTCCGCCATCGACGCCACACGTTTGGCTTCTGAAATTCCGCCGACCCAGCAAATATCGAACATGCAGATGTCCATGCCTTTGCGCTCGAACATCTCTCGGAACTGCCACCGGGTAGACACCATCTCGGAGGCCGTGACCGGCTCGCGCATCTGTTTTCTGAAGTCCGCGAGGGTGTCGATGTTGTCCATCCTGACCGGGTCTTCGTACCACATGGGTTGATACGGCTCCACGGCTTTGGCTATCCGAATCGCGCTTGGAAGATTCCAGAGAGAGTGCATCTCCAGAGCGATGTCCATCTGGTCTCCAACAGCAGCTCTGATCTTCCGGAAAGGCTCCACGCCCTCGTCCACTTCTTCCAGCGAGATGTACTGGCCGTTGGTCTTGCCAACAAACTGGTCGAACGGCCAAATCTTCATCGCCGTTATGCCCTCATTGAGAAGGTCTTCAGCAAGCTTGCCAGCATCCGTCATGAAGGCGTGCTGGTCTTCGTAAGGCTGTTCTGGCCGGTAATCGATCGATCCAGGCTCGCCGAGTCCCGACCGCTTCACGCCGTATGAGTAGCCCGCACACGTGTTGTAGACCCGGATCTTCTCCCGTGTGAGGCCACCGAGAACCTGGTAGAGCGGCATCCGATTGCGCCGAGCAAACAGATCCCACAACGCCATATCCACGCCGGAAAGCGCCCGCATCTCCACACCGCGTGAGCGATGAGTCATTCCCAGTCGGTTAATCTCCCGCCAGTGACGGTCTAACTGGTCAGGGTTCCTGCCCAGCAGATAGGGAGCAACGTCATTGTGGATGAACGCCTCAACCGCCTCAGGTCCAAATGACGTTTCACCGTGCCCGGTTACGCCATCATCAGACGTCAGGTTGATCCACACCAGCTTCGGATAGTCCGGGTGCGTGAGCGTTTCTATCTGAGTTATACGGCTTGAGTTAGCCACGTTGGAACCTCATGAATTGCTATCGTTCCTTAATAGGCGCCTGGGATTGCGGAACTCAGGCCTTGAATCCGCACTCTGCGCAGTCAGTCCACACATGTTCTGCCGGTGGGAGCGCAAATGCGAGTCTGAGTGATCGTCCCTCGCCAATATTCTGGATGT
>CAUZJA010000216.1:0-4653 GCA_963579925.1 Dehalococcoidia bacterium
ATGAAGCTTCAACGTCAAAGGTCAGCGACGACCAACTCTTCTACTGCCTGCAACGTGGAATGTCTGAAGAAGATGCGCACCACATGATCATCACCGGCTGGAGCCGGGAAGTATTTAAAGAACTGCCGTTTGAATTCGCAATGGAAGCCGGGCAGCTGCTCAAAGTCAGCCTTGAAGGCGCCGTCGGATAACGACCGCCGGTTCCCATTCTCACCGCTCCTACCCCGTACACCGAATCACAGGAAATCCAATCTCGAATGCTTGAAGTCTCGAATCTACATGCCTCAGTCAGTGACACAGAAATCCTCAAAGGCCTGAGCGTTACCGTAAATCCCGGTGAAGTTCACGCCGTAATGGGGCCAAACGGCGGCGGCAAAAGCACGTTCGCAAACATTCTAGCCGGCCGCCCCGAGTACACCGTCGATAGCGGCACAGTGAGCTATCTGGGCGAAGACTTGATTGTGAAGACACCGGACGTGCGAGCCAAAGAAGGAATCTTCCTGGCGTTCCAGTATCCCGTTGAACTGCCCGGCGTTCGGTTCTGGCAGTTCATGAAGGCAGCCGTTGATGCGAAGCGGAAGCACGCCGGGGAGAAAGAACTTGCAGTGCGCGAGTTCGACGATCTCTGGAAAGAGAAGGCTGAGCAGGTCAAGATCGCCCCGGAACTCATATCTCGTTCTGTGAACGAAGGCTTCTCTGGTGGCGAGAAGAAGCGCGCAGAGATGCTTCAGCTTGCAATGCTTGAACCAAAACTCGCCATCCTTGATGAGACAGACTCCGGTCTGGACGTCGACGCACTTCGAACCGTTGCAATCAGCGTGAACGAACTGCGCACTCCGGAACGATCATTCATCGTTGTAACCCACTACCAGCGTCTCCTGAACTACCTGACCCCGGACTTTGTTCACATTTTGGTGGACGGTCAAATTGTTGAGTCGGGTGGCGCAGACCTTGCGCTCACGGTGGAAGAGTCCGGGTACGACCGGTTCATCAAGGCGACAGCCTCCTAATATGACGAGCACACTGACCAGTACGGACCGCTATCAGGCGGCACACGAGCAACGACAGGCAGCGAACGATCAGTTCACTGCGCTCCGAGCGCAGGCATACAAGCGTTTCGAGGCCGTAGGGTTTCCCGTCGCGCGCAAAGGTAACGAGCGTTGGAAGTACACCAACATCGCACCCATCGCTCGCGGTGAGTACGAGATATCAGAGTCGCCCGCTTCAGCAAATATCGAAGAGATCAAACCACAACTGCCATCTGGCGATTCGTGGCAGACGATGGCGTTCGTAAACGGCGTGTACTCCGATGAACTATCGACGATCGATGGTAGCCAGTCAGAGATTACCGTTGAGCGGCTCGCCACAACGGATGCATCGCTATCAGATCGGCTTGGCTCTGTTGCGCAGATTGATGAGGACGACGGTTTCGGCGCACTCAACACGGCCCTCTTCGCGGACTGTGCAGTTGTTCGAGTGACAGGCGAAGTCGATACAAAGTCGCCATTGCAGCTACTGTTCGTCACCACAGAGCAGCCTCAGCCAACGCTGACCAGTCCACGAGTTCTCGTAATCGCAGAGAAATTCAGCAAGTCAGTGCTGATTGAGTCGCACATTGGACTTGAGAGCGGCGTCAGCTTTTCAAACGCTGTTACAGAGGTAATCGTGGAAGAGGGCGCGTCCCTCAGCCACTATCGAATCCTCGAAAAGGGACATGAGTCGTTCCACATCGGCACCACTCGTGTGCGACAGGGAAAAGACAGCAGTTACACGTCGCAGTCGTTCGCATTCGGCGCTCGGATTGGCCGAGATGACCTGCATGTGTTGCTCGATGGCCCCGGATCAGAGTGCACATTGAACGGTCTCTACATGACCTCGGAATCTGACCACATTGATAATCACATCAGCCTGACGCACGCCAAACCGCACGCCACCAGCAAGCAGCTGTACAAAGGCATCCTTACAGGGAATTCGAAGGCCGTTTTCAGCGGTCAAGTGCTGGTTGAACAGGACGCGCAGAAGACATACGCGGTCCAGCGAGACATGAACTTGCTGCTCTCTGATGGCGCCGAAGTGGACACGAAGCCAAGTCTGCTCATCTACGCTGACGACGTTCAGTGCTTCCACGGCGCGGCCGCCGGTGAAGTGGACAAAGACGCAATCTTCTACATGCTGAGCAGGGGTATTGACCCTGAGACTGCCAGCAGGATCCTCATTACGGCCTATGCAGATGAGGTCATTAACTTTGTGGAAACTGAGAGCCTGCAGGCGCATCTGAAGAAGTCAGTCGCTAAACTACTTCCAGTCTTCCACTTCTAGACGCCAGCTTCCGTTCCAAACGTTTCCCGGGTCTGATATAACCGACCCGTATAAGGAGTATCCATCACAGCGATGTCTGGCCCACATGGATTTGACATAAACGCTATTCGCAAGCAATTTCCAATTCTGGATGTAGAGGTCAATGGTCACCCGCTGGTCTATCTGGACAGCGCCGCAACCAGCCAGAAGCCACAGGTAGTTATCGATGCGATTGATGACTACTACGCTCGCAGCAACTCCAACGTCCATCGCGGCGTACACACGCTGAGCCAACAAGCCACGGACATCTACGAAGTGACTCGTGAGAAGACCCGGGCGATGATTAACGCGGCAGACAGCCGGGAGATCATCTACGTTCGTGGAACCACAGAAGCCATCAACCTGGTCGCGTCTACTTATGGTCGACAGAACGTTGGCGAAGGCGATGATGTGATCGTCAGCGCAATGGAGCACCACTCCAACATTGTTCCGTGGCAGATACTTTGCGAAGAGAAGGGTGCCAACCTCAAAGTCGTACCCATGGATGAGAACGGTGATCTCATCATGGAGGAGTACGACCGACTCCTATCTGATCGAACCAAGATCGTCGCAATTGTTCATCTCTCCAACGCGCTGGGAACAATCAACCCGGTCAAGGAGATGTTCCAGAAAGCGCACGCAGTTGGTGCAGTGACATTGCTTGACGGAGCTCAGTCGGCCCCTCACATGGCAATTGATGTACGGGATATTGATTGTGATTTCCTGGCCTTCTCAGGCCACAAGCTCTACGGCCCAACCGGAATCGGGATTCTCTACGGTAAGTACGACATCCTGAGTCAGATGCCCCCATATCAGGCTGGCGGAGAGATGATCGCATCGGTCACATTTGAGAAAACTATCTACGCGGAGTTGCCGGCTAAGTTTGAGGCCGGGACGCCGCACATCGCCGGGACCGCTGGATTGGGCGCTGCAATCGACTTCGTGAACGAGGTTGGAATTGAGAACATCGCGGCGCATGAGCAAAGCCTGCTTCAGTACGGCGCTGAACGTATTGGCTCGATCAATGGCGTGAAGATGATCGGGACATCGGAGCATCGCTCAGGCGTCATCAGCTTTGTGGTGGACGGTGTGCATCCGCACGATGTGGGAACGGTCCTCGACTCGCAAGGAATCGCCATCAGGGCAGGACACCACTGTGCGCAGCCAGTAATGGCTCACTTTGGCGTGCCGGCCACAGTTCGCGCCTCATTTGGCATGTATAACACCACTGATGAAATCGACCGCCTATATGATGGCGTTCAGCAAGTGTTTGAGGTGTTTGGATAGTGAACGACCTCTCTGATCTCTACCAGGAAATCATCATGGATCACCGGCGCAACCCTCGGAATGAGGGTCTGCCGAAGGATCACACCCATACGGCTGATGGTTTCAACCCGTTTTGTGGTGACAAAGTATCGGTAGCAGTCAAAATCGAAGACGGCTCGATAGCTGACGTTGGCTTCAAGGGCGAAGGCTGTGCGATCTCTATGGCGTCTGCTTCGCTCATGACTGAAACCGTCTCCGGTAAGTCGGTTGATGATGCTACTGCCAGCTTCGAGGCATTCAGAACGCTCCTGACCGATGGAGTTGGCGATAACTCAGAAGATCTCGATATTGGCGACGCCGGCGCGCTAGCCGGGGTGCGGGCGTATCCCACCCGAATCAAGTGCGCCATTCTTTCGTGGCACACCTTCAAGTCAGCGCTGGACAATGAAGCCGCGCCTGTGACTACTGAATAACCCCTGCTGAGTCATTCATGACCGACCCCGCAGATCTAGATGAGCTGTATCGAGAGATAGTTCTCGATCATCACCGAAATCCTCGCAACAGCGAAGAAATTCAAGGCGCGACGCACGAAGGTGAGGCCATTAACCCCTTCTGTGGCGACGAAGTCCACGTCAAGATCCAACTTAGTGACGGTCAGGTGGGGGAACTCTCGGTCACCGGCGTTGGTTGTTCCATCAGCCAGGCCAGTGCGTCGCTGATGGGCGTTGAGGTCAAAGGCAAGACACGAGCGCAGATCGCTCAGCTTGCCGAGCAGTTCAAGTCGATCACGGGCGGCAGCGATGAATCGATGGAGAGCGATCTTGATGTGCTCAAAGGTGTGAAACGCTATCCAGTGCGCATAAAGTGCGCTCTGTTGGCGTGGAGCGCTTTGGATGACGCTCTCTCAGGCTAGCGATATCTAGTTCAGTGTCACTCGGGACAAGAACGTGTTGTCCATACGTGGCGTCGCCGGATAGAAGCCACCGATAACTGGCCACGTGACCCACTGCGCAATAGTTGAGGCAGGACTAAATCGATACGCATCAACCG
>CAUZJA010000217.1:0-4641 GCA_963579925.1 Dehalococcoidia bacterium
CCATGGCAACGGCCGGGTCTGGCTCCGTGATCATGGCAACTGATGCCGGCCCAATATTTAGCCTCTGGTACCAGACCTATGTTGCGGCGCCTGAATCAGACGTGCTGGTCATCTCGGTCCCGCATCTTCAGTACGACTGGTACTGGGATGACATGCGTGAGCAGGCGCCCGATCGCGTACCTGAAGAGAGACCACAGAAGTTCTTTGATAGGAATGCTGCGATTATCGATTACAACCTGGGGAACCGGGCGGTGTGGGTGGCTGGTGAGACCACGCTCTATGAGCGGAGCTACGAACTAGATGAGCGCGGTCCAATTCACAGGGTTTTGCCTTGATCTCTTCGACCTGACCTCGCTGGCTGGTCGTTCGACCTAATCTAGCGACGCGAGTAGGCGCTGTGCCCGCTCTACCACCGGTGTATCGATCAGATCTCCATCTAGCGACGTCGCACCGCTGCCTCTGCTAGTGGCCTCATCCCACACTTCGAGAACCCTTCGGGCGTACTTGATCTCCTCCTCAGACGGGGAGTAGACCCGCCGGATGGTGTCTATCTGTGATGGGTGGATGGCGCACTTGCCTGTGAAGCCCAATCTGCGAGCGAACTCAGCCTCGCGCTCAAGACCAGGCTGATCCTGGTATGCCACGTATGGCGTATCCATCGCCTGTATGCCGGCGGACTTCGCAGCAATGGCTACCGCAGACCTGGGGTAGATCAGACCTATCTCATCTTCTGGCGAGGAGTTTTTTGCTCGCGGCATTTCCATATCCGCAGTGAAGTCATCGGCGCCAAAAGCAATCCATTGGATTCGGGGACTTGCAGAAACTATTTCTGAGACGTTCATGATGCCCGCTGCGGTTTCAATCCAGAGGAAAAGAAACGTAGAGCCTCTTGGGGTGTCCGAAGCCACTTCTGCATCCAGCAGAAACTGATCGAGAACCTGAATCGCTTCCGGCGTTCGTACCTTGCCCACACTTACGCCAATGATGCCTTGGCCCACAACGGATTGGATGTCTGCCCTGATATGCCCAGACTCCAGCGAGTTGACGCGGGGAATGATTGGGATTCCAAGCTGTGTCATCGCAGGCAGAGCGTCTGCTATCGTTTGGCGAGCGTTATCTTTCTCATCTGGCGGCACGGAGTCTTCCATGTCTGGGACGAACGCGTCAGGGGAGTAGCGTTCAGCTTTCCCAAGCATGTCGGGACGGTTTCCCGGAATGAAGAGGACGTTTCTCAGTCGGGGCGGGGTGAATTGTTTGGATTGCAAGCGGTGTACCGATCTTGGCTGTAGGACGACGCAAAGGCGCAGTTTTTTCGGAGGATGACAGGATATATGTTCAAGCTCTCAGATAGCGCTCTCCGTGGGAACCGGGCGTGACTGAGTCATTTACCGTCCTGGGAGTCCCGGGCATTCCTGATATCAATGCAGGCGATGACCTCGCAGGTCTGATTTGCGACGCCACAGCAGCTGTTGGGGTTGAGCCTAACGACGTAGTAGTTGTTGCTCAAAAAGTAGTGTCGAAGGCCGAAGGGGCCATAGCATCGCTAAGTGAGATAACACCGTCCGAAGAGGCGAAGCGCGTTGCCAGCACAACAGGTCAGCCTCCCGAACTGGTGGAAGTGATCTTGAGCCAGTCGAGCCGGATCGTTCGCATGCAGCGGGGAGTGCTTATCACCGAAACGGTTCATGGATTCGTGTGCGCCAATGCCGGCATAGATGCTTCCAACGTTGAAGGTGACGGCGTCGTCACGCTTCTCCCAAACGATGCCGATGTGTCGGCTACGGGAATCAGACAGTCTCTTGAGACGAGATTTGGCGCTCCTATTAGAGTAGTTGTGTCCGATAGCTTCAACAGGCCGTGGCGAATGGGAAGCGTCAACGTAGCTATCGGCGTATCCGGTTTTTACCCACTGGGCGACCATCAAGGACAGGCCGATGATCATGGAGTGCCACTGAAGTCGACTCTAGTTTCAGTGGCGGACGAGGTGGCGTCTGCCGCCCAGTTGGTGATGGGTGAGTTTGGTCGCGTGCCCGTCGCGATTGTACGGGGACTTGTACTGCCGGATCAGAACGGAGATGGTCAGATGCTACTGAGAGACGCTGAACACGATCTATTCCGCTAAGGCTTGCGCTTCCGGGTGGCGGGTTTGACCTCTGGTTGAGAAGCCGCTTTTGGACTGTGCTTCTTCCGGTTGTCCCAGGCACTAAAGTCATAAGAATTTCTAAATTCTCTATTTTCGCCGCACAAGCTGCAAACCCCTGCGCTGATGGGCCCATTCGGAGGTTCAATACTCCATTGATGCACGCAGGAAGAGTCGGCTGCGGATGTGTCAGCTTCCAGACTTTTCTTATTCTTGTGCGTGTTGAAGCCCATAGTAGTAGCCACCCAATACCGGCTAATCTCGCGCAGAACGGCAGGGTGCGTTAGTGCCGAAAGCGATAACATCCACGAGACCGCCTGTGTCTCTTACTACGTACGGCCGCATGTGATGGACCTAACGCAGCCGACCTGGAAGAAAGATAACCTTGCAAAACACGCGCTCAGAAATTCTGAAAATTATTCAGTGAAGCAACCAGCAGACAGCCTCAGAACTGGATGTTTCGCTAGATCTTGCCCCCGCCACGGTGAGGCGGCACTTAGATATCCTTCAACGCGATGGACTGTTGGAGTTTCAGGAGAAGCGGGAAGGCGCTGGCCGGCCAGAGCACGTGTTCCAGTTGACTTCAAAAGGCTATGAGAACGGTCCCCGTGAATACGACAGTCTACTGGTCGACATGATCGCTGAAGTCTCTGAACTCACGGCTGATCAGCTTGATGGCAAAGATGGCAACCAGATAATCGAGCAGGTATTTCACTCGATGGCTGACCGTATCGCCAAAGTGGCGGCGGCGGATGACACCCGTGCTCCCATAGATAAGCTGACAGAGTTGCTGGAGGAACGGCACTACGAGCCCGAAGTAACTATCAACAACGGCACGACTCAAATTCAGCTGAATAACTGCCCGTACCGTTCGGCAGCTATGCAGAATCCGGTGATCTGCTCTTTCGACTCTCGGTTAATCACATCTGTGATGGGTTTCGAAAGTCTGAAATCCGAGTGTGTACGAGATGGATCCGGCTGTTGCCTCTATGAGGTTGAGTCGAGCCAAAGTTCTGTTCTGGCCACTATTCAAGACAGCTAGCCCCGCCGCACGTTGACAAAGAACGTGCCCGGATAAATACTTCTCAGTAACAACTGAATTAGCAGCTTGCCCGGTGTCCCGACTTGTCGGGATGAAAAGGGAAAGCGGTGAGAATCCGCTACGGTCGCGCCACTGTGATTAGAGTAGTTCCGTCAAATGCCACTGTTCGATGTGAATGGGAAGGCGATGGAAGTATGCTCTGTAAGTCAGGAGACCTGCCAGCAAGCCAGAGATTTGACTCCCCGCGTCAGGGAGACCCTCGGTACTAATGGCACTGCTCCGCCACCGAATTTACCCCTGACCGTGTTGTCAGGGGTTTTTTATTGACCGTTAGCGGTTTCATATTCAGTCGAACGCAGATTCGACAGACGTCGCTTACCCGGAGGCTTGCGCTGGGTGTGAGTGGTTGTGGCGTGCTCTTGGTCGTGCTGATGGTGATCGCTGTATCTGTGGGGCCTGTCGATCTGACACCGCGAGATTCCATGACGGGACTGCTGGAAGCGGTGGGGATTGGCGATTCGTCTGCCACGGTTACCGAGCAGCTTGTAATTGAGCGCATACGCCTCCCGAGGATTCTTCTTGCCATGCTAGTTGGCGCCGCGCTCGGCATATCTGGTGCAGCAATGCAATCGCTCTTCCGCAACCCGCTGGCCGACCCCGGAATCATCGGCGTTTCATCAGGTGGGGCGCTGGGGGCTGTGATCGCGATCTCAATAGGAGCGCAGGCGGCTTCGGGCCTGTTCCTGCCCTTGTTCTCGTTTGCTGGCGCGTTTGCCGCGACCGCTCTTGTTTACGGAATCGCGTCTAGTGGCGGTCGTACGTCGATGGCGACGCTGTTGCTGGCCGGTGTTGCGGTCAGCTCGTTTCTTGGCGCAATTGTTTCGGGAATCATTACGTTCACTAGCAACAGCGATATCCAGCGCGAGATCATTTTCTGGCTTGCCGGCGGATTCGACTCGGCCGGGTGGGAGGACGTGCAGATATCTTTTCCGCTGATCTTTGCCGGCGTGGCAGTGGTTGTTGCCAATTCCAGAGAACTGAACCTGTTGATGCTTGGAGATGACGAAGCGGCATCGCTGGGCGTGCGTACTACAGCCACTAGGATCATCATATTGGCTGGCGCAACGCTTGCTACAGGCACCGCCGTGGCGTTCAGCGGGACCATCGCATTCGTTGGTCTGGTTGTGCCGCACATGCTGCGGCTGGTGATGGGGCCGGACAACCGCGTTCTGCTGCCCCTTAGTGCGTTGGGCGGCGCCGCATTCATGCTGGGTGCCGACACCATTGCCCGGACCCTCGTGACCCCGGCCGAAATTCGGGTTGGGATTATCACGGCATTTATTGGAGCACCGTTCTTCCTGTTCTTGCTAGCGCGGAACCGGGCAAGGGCGGAGGCACTTTAGTTTGAAGAAGAAGGAGATTCGATTGATGTCCAGGATTTTTACGTCACCAGTAGTCG
>CAUZJA010000218.1:0-4634 GCA_963579925.1 Dehalococcoidia bacterium
GCCTGACGTCCGTTGTAGTTCTCATTACGAGAGAAGACGATTCGCTCGCCAACTCGGTACTCATCCAGCTTGAAGGCGCCGGTGCCCACAGGCGTGTCCGTCCAATTGTCTCCGCCAGCTTCAACGTTGGCCTGACTCAGGACGAACGCTGTTGGGTACGTAAGTTTCGCAATGAAATAGGGCTTAGGTGCGTCGATGGTAACCTGAAGTGTTCGGTCGTCAACGACGATGATTCCGGCAGCTGCCGTTGCATCGCCTTCAACGATCTCATTGATGCCCACGATGTCGCCCAGGTAGACGTCTGCAACGGTGGATTCTGTGTCCGGGTTAGCGGCGCGTTCCCACGACCATTTGAAGTCGGCCGCTGTGATCGGCGTGCCATCAGAGAACTTCAGGTCCTCACGAAGATTGAACGTGTATGTCATACCGTCGGCGCTCTGATCCCAGCTTTCGGCCAGATCGGGAACGATCTTGAGTTCCTGATTGAGCTTCGCGAGTCCGCTAAAGAGTTCGACGATCAGACCGGCTGAAGTAGTGTCAGTCACCTGATGTGGATCAAGCGTTGGCGGGTCAGACCAGAGTCGTCTGAATACGCCACCGGCGCGTTCATCAAAGCTCTCGCCAATCTGCACTTCTGATGCATCTGGCGTCTCAAGTAGTCCGGGCGCTACGCGATCATTGGCCGCAGTCGTTGCACGGGGTGCGGGGACTGACGTGGCGGTCGACGATAGTGGCGCAACGGGGTCGCTGCCGCCGCAGGCCACAAACGCCATCATGCCGATAGCTGCGAGGATTGGGATCACTCGGCGAGTACCGGGATGTGTGAAGTTACGAATCATGGGTGTCTTCCTGCTCAACTGTTAGCGCGAACGCCGGAACGTTGTGTGGATTTCCGGGGTCTGGTATCTGCTTTACTTCTGGTCTGCTTCTGGTTTTGGTGGCGTCTGTTTGGAAAATTGTGGAAGGTGTTAATAATCATGGGTACGCCCTGATCTGGGCGACGGTTTGCCCGGCTAGTCGCCCGCCGTGCTTGTTAGATAGGCCTCAAGCATGCCCTGAATGTCCCCATCCAGCACGCCGCTCGTGTCTGCCGTTTCGTAGCCACTCCGATGGTCTTTGATCATATGGTATGGATGCACCACGTAGCTCCGGATGTGTTTGCCACCAAAATCTGGTGATACGTGTTCACCCTTTAGTTTGGCAGTTTCCTCAATCCGTTTCTGCGCCTCTAGTTCCGTAATACGAGACAGAAGGATTGTCATTGCGATCTGTTTGTTCTGATTCTGCGATCTCTCGTTCTGAACTGAGGCTACCAATCCGGTTGGCGTGTGCGTCAGGCGAACTGCTGTCGAGTTTTTCTGAACGTTCTGGCCACCGTGACCACTGGCTCGGAACGCTTCCATCACAATATCGTCCGGATTCAGGACTACTTCACCGGCATCATCAATCTCCGGAATCACTTCGACCAGAGCGAACGAAGTGTGGCGTTGGTGGTCAGAATCGAACGGCGACTGCCGCACCAAACGGTGTGTGCCCTTCTCCGACCGTAAGAATCCGTAGGCGTGCCGACCAATAATCTGCAGCGTCGCGCTCTTGATGCCCGCACCGTCACCGGGGGACAAGTCGACCACTTCCAGACCGTAGCCGCGCTTCTCTGCCCACCGCATGTACATGCGCATCAGCATTTCAGTCCAATCCTGCGAGTCCACGCCGCCAGCACCCTGCTTGAGTGCAATGAGCGCATTCTTCTCGTCGAATTCACCAGACATTCGCGTGGTGAACTCCAACGCCTCAAACTTAGTCAGCGTCTCGTCCAGTTCGACCTGCAGCGACTCCTCCATGGAGCCATCACCCTCTTCCATGGCCAACTCAGCGAGTTCTTTAACACTTGCGACGCCGGACTCCAGCGCCCGCCAGGACTCCACTTCACCGCGGAGCCTTGCTACCTCAATGAGCTTCTTCTGCGCGGCGCGATTATCGTCCCAGAAACCCGCAGCGCTGGACTCTTTGTCCAGTACGGCTACGCGGTCAGCTTTGGTAGGAAGGTCAAAGCCGCCCCACGATCTCGGCAATGCGGTCGCCTAAAGACGATGCCGCATCTACGATTTCACGCATATCGCAAAACCTCTCTTCCGAGTCGTGGGGATCTGTCCGTGCAATTTAGGACAGGCAAGTTGATAAACGATTACATGCAATTATATGGCCCCGCAGTCCCCGGAAACACCGTGTAACCCACACGATTTTGAATTGGGTTGCGAGTGAAGTGTCGCCGGACGTCGTAGCGCGGGCATCCTGCCCGCACCGAGCGAAGTCCACGAATCGAACGATCTCCCACTCGACCCACCACCCCACATTACCGACCGCTTATGAGCCTTCGCCCAACTTCGAACGTGGCCATGCCTGGATTCCAGCCTCTGCGGGAAAGACGAAAACGCCTACACGGTCCGATCACACATTAGTACTGCCCAAATACCCCCGCACGCTGTGATAAATTTCAATACAACGGGATGTAGCGCAGTCTGGTTAGCGCACCGGTCTGGGGGACCGGAGGTCACAGGTTCGAATCCTGTCATCCCGACCATCTTTTTGTATTGGAAAATGGCCAGTGATCGAGAAATCGAGCTGGCCGTTTTCCTTTTTGACAGCAGTTTTGACAGCAACCGGAATCATTATGACTGTCAGCGATACACTTTAGATTCGTTCGTCTACGTCGATTGAGACCCGACAGTGATCGTTCGGCCCCCACTCGTCGGTCGTATTCAATGCTCTAACTGTCAGCGAGTCGGCGATAGTCTCTGATGCGAACACAAAGTCCAATTGCCGCTGACCACTTGTCGGGTCATTACGCCGCGTCCGATATGTAGGCAGATCGTGGCTATTGGCTGGAAGTTCCGAGGCAGGGTGCTCGGCGGGTTGTCCATTGGGCATTTGAGGACCAACAAACCTCAGGCCAATTGCCTCAAGCCGATCAAATACTGTCCGGTATCTACGTTCCCAGTAGTCACTCCCGTGATTGCCGTAGCCGTGAAGAATGTTCCAGTCGCCAGAGACAATTATTCGGTGACCTTCTTGTCGGTCAATCAGAGCCGAGAGATCAGAGATAATTCGGTGGGCTGATGCATCTGCGTAAATCCATCCTCTCTTCTTGGCTGGAAGAGGTCGATCCCACGCTGCATATATCGATGCAACGATGATGGGGGCTCTCAATCCGGGGCCACTCATGGTGGCAACCGCTAACGATCCCGGTCGGCTAACCGCCAGTTCGTTGGCGGAAGCTGCTTCCACAGACTTGACCATTGGTTCGGCGGTAACTTCCACCCGATTTGAGCACCGGACGATTACTGCCGCAAATGATCGCGCTTGCCAACCGGCCAATTGCCAATTGCCGTCGACTATCACGTCAAGATCGATTCCTATTGGCGGTGGAGGGGCTTCCTGAAGCAACGCGACATCAATCTAGTCATCCTCGACAAGGACACGCCACGGTTCGCTCTGTTGGCCAATATTCCAGGAAATCAATCGCAGGGTCATGTATCGCAGCATACAACGGTGAACTCAATTCCCGCAGCGCACCCCCCAACGTAACCCGCACCGGGGGCCTACCGATACTGAGGATGGCACTGGCGGCGCTGAGAAGCTGCTAGTGCCATTGGTGTGTTTGGGATCACGGCGTTCCGTGGCAGGATCATCGGGTGGTCCGAAAAGATGTACCCGCTAGCGTCCGTTGCCTGCTATGTAGGCCCAACAGGAATGGCTTCGAGTACAGCGGCGATAGACTGGCCCGAATGGGTGAGCATGCGATCAATGTTCACGGCGTGGCTGCCGGAGATCTGAAGAAGAGCCGACGCGCGCCAGGTGAGGGTGGACAGGTGTACTTGCTCCCCAACGGCGAATGCTGGGTTCATATCGTGCGTGAGCCAGTTTGATTGCAGAACGAGCCTCGCTAAATCTAGGCCCCCCAATGGACCGCCGCAGACGCGACAGAGCGTCCGGTGGAGGGGGCGTGGACTGGTTAAGCCGCCATGACTCCGAACGCTTGAGTATCGATAGGAATCATCTGCATTTTGGAGAGGTTTAGTTGACGCAACATTGACGACTCATGTGCCAACATTCAGGGTGTTGTTGTAATTCAACTTGGCAGAAATGTACCCCCTAAACATGCCCCCTAACCTATCGCAGGGCAGGGGTAGAAATACGGCATAGGCAACGACGGGGGGATTGAGAAGGCGGGCTGCGGAAGATGGGGGTAAGCGGTAGACAGAGCTTCCAGGCACGACCGGGACAGTCTGGTGCTGCATGCTCACGTACATCACGGGATTCCGATGGAAGTGTTGGAGCAGATGTACCTGGGTGTGTCGCCATCGGGAACGAAGACGTGGTAGCTGCCTCCAGCGCGAGGGATGTTCTATGTGTTTGTGTTTGTGTTTGTGTTTGTGTTTGTGTTGGGGATTCCGGCGCGCCGGAGGGGGAAGTACGTAACCAGTTGCAGTTGGTCCCCGATCTCCCATCGGCTAAACTACTCAGACAACTCCCTCGACACGTGACCTGCCCCCAAGACCGTTACCACCCATTATCTCGGTTCTCCGACTAGCTGTAGCCTGGGCATGATGACCTCTGGGGCTGGCGGTCGGTAT
>CAUZJA010000219.1:0-4591 GCA_963579925.1 Dehalococcoidia bacterium
AGAGTTCAGCTACGACGCAGAAGTTGTCCTAACTGGCGACTCGTATGTAGCTGGCGAAGAGACGGCACTTATGGAAGCCATCGAAGGAAAGCGTTCGCAGCCTCGGTTCAGGCCGCCGTTCCCAGCGCAGGCGGGCCTCTGGGGGAAGCCAAGCAACATCAACAACGTGAAATCTCTGGCTTACGTGCCTCAGATCATCGCCAGGGGTGGTGAATGGTTCAAGTCAGTTGGCACAGAGAAGAGTGCTGGTACTGCGCTAGTCTGTCTATCTGGAGACATCAACCGACCCGGACTCTTTGAGATCCCGATGGGCCTCACGATCAGACAGGTACTTGATGACGTTGGCGGAGGTGCGCCGGGCGGCAAGAAGATCAAAGTGCTGCAAACAGGTGGCCCTCTTGGTGGTGTTCTGGGCGAAGAAGCATTTGATACGGAGATCGACTTTGACGCCATGTCTGCTGCTGGAGCGATTCTTGGTTCTGGTGGAATCATTGTTGGGAATGAGGACGTCAACGTCGTAGATCTCACACGCGCACTTATAGCGTTCAACCAGTTTGAATCATGCGGCAAGTGCTTCCCCTGTCGTCTTGGTACCACGCACATGCTCGAGACACTGGATCGAGTTTGCATGAATAAGGCGTATGAAGAGGACTTCGCACTCATGGACCGCATTGGGAACAGCATGAAAGTTGGCTCACTATGCGGTCACGGTCAGCTTGGCTACAACCCAATTCTTTCTGCGGTGAAGTTCTTCAAAGATGAATTCGATGCCTGTATCACTGAACACGCTGGCCCCGTAGGGTCGTTCGCTGACGGCAGCATGATCACCCCCAACCGGACAAGGCCGTAGGAGCCCAGATGGCAGACGCAATAAAGTTCACTATGGACGGCCAGGAGATCGAGGCTCAGCCCGGTCAGACCATAATCCAGGCTGCCATGGATGCGGGAACCTACATTCCGTACCTCTGCTACATGCCCAAGATGGAGCCGTACGGCGCCTGTCGGATGTGTGTTGTTGAGACTGAGTCCAACGGGCGGACTATGACACAGGCCTCATGCACAACGCCTGTCATGCCGGAGATGATTGTTCGCACAAAGACCGGCGATATCCAGGAACTCCGTCGAGGGATCATTGACCTCCTCATGACTGAGCATCCCCACGGCTGTCTCACCTGCCACCGGATAGAGCTATGTGGCCCTCAGGACGTATGTCTGCGCCACGTGCGGGTCACTGACCGCTGCACTATCTGCCCGAAGAACGAGCGTTGTGAACTCAAAGACACCGTTCGTTCGATGGAACTCGATTTGACAAACCCGATGGAGTATCACTTCCGTGATCTCCCCCGGCATGTTGACGACCCGTTCTACGACCGCGACTACAACCTTTGCATTGTGTGTGCGCGCTGCGTGCGTGTGTGCGAGGAAGTTCGTTTTGACACGGCTCTAACGCTCACGTCTCGATCTGGAACGGCGCTTGTCGGAACCTCGCATGGCACATCGCTGTTGGAGTCTGGATGCGAGTTCTGCGGCGCCTGCATTGACGTGTGCCCTACGGGCGCGCTGACGGAGCGCGATTACAAGTGGGACAAAGCTGCGTCTACGGCAACATCAATCTGCTCCAACTGCCCGGTGGGATGCCAGGTAGTTACAGAAGTCAACCAGCGCAACAAGGTCATCCGCTTCCGCGGCGATCTCGCTGGTGAGGCCAATAATGGCCAGCTCTGCTTCAAGGGCAAGTTCGCAAGCGACTACCCGAATAAGCGAGGCCGCTTCCGTTACCCGCTCATCAAGTTAGAAGATGAGATGCAGCGCACCACGTGGGGACTAGCTCTTGAGTCAGCTGCTGAAAATCTCAAGAAGTTCAGCCCGGATCAGGTGGCCGTCATCGCGTCACCGCGTGGCACCAATGAGGACAACTACGTTGCTGGAAAGCTGGCGCGTGTTGCGCTTGGAACCAACAATGTAGACAGCGCTCTCAACCTGAATCCTGAGTTGACTGAGTCGCTGCTGGCCTCCACGGGATACGCAGCGGCATCCAACCCGATCGTAGAGCTGGAGAAATCCAAATGCGTGATGGTTATCGGTGGAAACCCCACTGAAGAACAGAATGTTCTTGCTGTCCCAGTTAAGAAGGCCGCACGTGCGGGTGCCGACATTGTCGTTATCGACCCTCGGGAGACAGAACTTACCCGGTACTGCAAAGAGGGTCTGTGGCTGCGACCGAAGCCAGGCACTGAAGTAACGCTGGTGGGTGGAATCCTGCGCGCCGTCATGGACGAAGCGCTCGAGGACAAAGAGTTCGTAAACGAACGCGCTGACGGACTCCAAGAAGCCAAACAAGAGCTCTGGAACTTTGATCTTGTCAGGGTTTCCCAGATCACGGGCATTTCGGAAGACCAAATTCGAGCCGCCGCAAGGGCTTACGGTGGAGCTGATTCGGCCGCAATTTTGTACGGCGCAGACACCGTGCCGGTAGAGGAGAAGGGCGATCTCGCTCTCGCAGTCGCAAACCTCGCTCTCGTGACCGGCAACATTGGTCGGACAGGCGGAGGCATCTTCCCGCTGTTTGGCGGCGCAAACACTCAGGGCTCGAACGACGTTGGAGCAAACCCACGCTTCTTGCCCGGCTACGCTGCGGTTGGAGGCGCTTCGGCTAGAGACAACTTCTCTAAAAAGTGGGGTGCACAGATTCCAGCCGCATCAGGCCTCTCTACTAAAGAGATGGTCGCAGCAATGGCTGACGGCACTATCAAAGCCGCAATTGTGATGGCAGATGGAATCGCGCCGGACCAGCCCGGCCTCGAAGGTCTGCAAGAGGCACTCGAAAAGCTCGATTACCTGGTTGTCTTCGATGATTTCCCCGGCGAGCTTTCCCACTTTGCTGACGTAATTCTCCCCGCCGCAGCGTTCACAGAGGTTGATGGCACGTACACCAACCTTGAGCGACGTGTGCAGCGGGTGCGCCAGAGCATGACGCTCAACTACGAAGAGCGGCCCGGCTGGTCAGCGCTGGCAAAACTAGGAACCGCGCTGGGAGCCAACGGTTTCGAGTACGAATCTGCCGCTGAGATATTCGCCGAGATCGCAAGCGTCGTCCCTGATTACGCTGGTATCTCATATGACAGGTTGGAGCAGGGCGGAATTCAGTGGCCGTGCACGAACGCAGAGGCCCCCGGAACCGCAATCATTCACGGTACTCCAGATGAGAACTTCAGGCCAAAGCTGACTCCAATGTCTATCCGAGAGATATTGGATGTACACGACGCCGACTACCCGTTCACGCTGGCCCACGGGCGTGTGTTGCATGAGCCGGATCACCCCGTTGACGTAGAAAACCGGGATGGCATGAATTACATCACCCGTGATAACTACGTTCAGATTCACCCGGACGACGCTTCAAGTGCGAGCATCAGCGCTGGCGATATGGTGGAGTTGCGAGGTAAGGCGGATCAGGATGGCAACACCGTCACATTTGTTGGCTACGCAAAGTTGGATTCGCCATATACTGGCCTGATAAGTGTCACCACGCTATTTGGGGAACTGGCCTCCGCAATGCAAGATAGTGATGACCCTGATCCTGCGCCTCGGGTGCGTGGATTGCCGTTGACGTCGGTAACGCTGACCAAAGTAAGTGTGCCAGCCGGAGTGGCGTAAATCTGGTAAGTTCCAACCACCGCGCATGGATTGGGACTGGCTGTCTGCATCTATAATGCGCTGCTAGAATCTAAGATATTGCAAACGCTGAAAAGCACGAGTCCCGGAACGTAGTTCGGGCAGAAGTAATCAGGCTCGACCAATTAGCTCGAGGAGAAAACAACACATGGCAAAGCCGCTGGCCGTCACAGACGCCACATTCGCCGAAGAAGTTCTGAACTCAGAAACGCCAGTACTTGTAGATTTCTGGGCCGACTGGTGTGGCCCTTGTAAGATGGTTGCGCCTGTAGTCGAGGAACTCGCGAGTGACTACGACGGTAAGTTGAAGGTCACTAAGGTTGACGTTGACTCAAGTCCGTTGACCGCCGGAACCTACGGTATCCGCTCAATCCCAACGCTGCTGATCTTCAAAGACGGCAAGCCTGTAAACCAGGTAGTTGGAGCAGTTCCGAAGCAGGTACTCCAGGAGAAGATCGACCAGGTGATCTAACCACCGCCGATCTAAACAAAGATCAGAAAACCGGCGTGATTTCGAATAGAGGTCACGTCGGTTTCGCGTCATAGGGGGATTCACCACGATCGTTCTATGTGGGTACTCGCTTCTGAAGCGTCCAAGTTGCCCTGCAACCTGAGATAGAATCTCAATTCGTCGCGACTGCGATTTGACGTGGGAGTGGATGAGTTCCGGTGGACTTCACGGACTTCAACTCCGCTGGCGTGCATCCTTCGATGTGCGCGGAGGGTTCGACTCCCTTGCACTCCCGCCATTCAACTCGACGGTTTCAAGCAGAGACATCGACTATGTCCCAGTCGAGGTCTCAATGTGCTTGCTACCGGTTTGCTACCCAACGTCTTAGTTAGCCGTGTGCGAATTACGCGTCGAGCAGCGCCGCGAACCGTTCAGTCGCTTCTCTCTGTAATTCTTCTGAGCCATGAC
>CAUZJA010000220.1:0-4576 GCA_963579925.1 Dehalococcoidia bacterium
CAGACAGCCGGGCCGACTCGTGCCCATAACTCCACTGCGGTCGCCAGGAATCCGGGGCCGGGATCAAACTCGTCAAACGCCGACCGGACTTGCAGGAGCTCTTCAGGGCCGTAATTTGAGGTCAGGTTCATATGCACCTGATATGGGTCGTCGGGGTACCGGAGTTGGCTCATCGGCGAAATCTCCTGCACGAGCCCGTCATGAAGCTTCTGTATTTCCGGGAATACGGGAGCAACCAGTACGCCAGCCTTCTCACGCCATTCCACCTCAGAATTCTCAAAACTGATCCAGAACTGCTGGACGCCCGTCATCACATCCTGA
Source organism: Dehalococcoidia bacterium (assembly GCA_963579925.1). Taxonomy (GTDB): domain Bacteria; phylum Chloroflexota; class Dehalococcoidia; order Lucifugimonadales; family Lucifugimonadaceae; genus UBA1151. The sequence continues at coordinate 322 of CAUZJA010000220.1, forward strand.
ACCTTCTCCAGCAACACATCGTAATCAGTGATCTGTACAAACGTACCCTTCACGGTGATGTGGGCTGGGATGGCCGTGCGTGGTGATGGGAATCGATGCCAGGTGCTTCGATGATCTCTGTTGGCGCCGGGATGAGCAGCACGTAGCAGGAGTTTCCCCAGCGGTCGTTGGGCTCGTCATCGGCCATCGGCGGCCTGTTAGGGGGCATGCTGCGTTCTCAGTGAACTGGAAGGTAGACTGCGGGTTCCCATCGCATATTCAGCTGCAAGAGCCCTCATTGGAGGCCATCGTACATCTTGATTCCGCCTACTACGCCGGGCAGATTAACTCCCGCATCTTCTCTGGTTTCCTGGAGCATCTTGGACGATCGATTTATCGCGGCAGCGAGTCCATTGCGATTCGCGTCAACGCGATGTCTTCTTTGTTGATGGAGTAAGCCACTACGAGCGTCTCATTCCACACGAGAGCGTTCGGGTACTGCCAGCCGTCAACTTTGTGTTTGCCGCCGAAGTCTTGAGTAGCGGGGTCATTTCGTAGTGCAACTGATCTATCGAATGTAATGCCGTCATCGCTGCTTGAAAGCGCGAGAACACTTCGATCGTACTGTGTCGCACTGGGATTGTTGATCATGATGGTCTGACCGTTGGGCAGTCTTCGCAAGAAAAACCGGGACGTGGAGTCTGGGAAGTTTGTCTTCTCCGGAGTGGACCACGTTTCGCCGTTGTCGTCGCTGGTGCTTGCGAATAGATATCCGACCTGACTTCGGAACCCAATCGCAGACACACCATCAGGTCTGATTGCCATATTTGGCTCGGTGTACTGGAAGTCATCGGGCGTAGCTGGAGCGATTGATGCCTCTTTCCATCCAGAAAGGCCATCGGCCTCGTCAGAGTAGAGCAGGCGCATACGTAGGCCATCGGTAGACCTGCGACTGCCCACGTGCTCGCCACCGAGGAGCAGTCGGCCGTCAGCAAGCGGACGTGGGCCTTCGATGAAGAATCCCGATGCGATGCGCGTTGGCTCACTCCACACCATGCCATCAGAAGATGAGACAGTGCTCAGGTGGACGTCTTCGTGGAAGTTGTCGCCATAAGTCGTGCTGAAGTAGCAGACTAGTGATTGTTCTGTGGCGAGGAATCCGGATGCCACAAGAGCTGCGTTCTCTTCATCTGAGCTGACGAGTACAGAGGGCTCCGACCATGACTTCCCATCAGCGCTGGAACTGATCAAGATTCGTTGCGTCGGCTCATCTTCCCCGGTGACACCGTTCGACCAGCAGCAGTAGATGCGGTCATTGAACACCGACAGACTGGGGTGGTGGCAGAACCGGTAGTCGTTATCTGATGCCTTGTAGAGGAGCGTGTGGTCGCCATCGATAGGGGAGAGGCCCAGCGTGGCAGGATTTGTCTGGTCGAACAGGGCGTCAGTTATTCGAAACACGTGATTCTCCTGGATCTGGATGTCTTTCCAACATGAGGCGTAGCTGCCTAGAACGAGTACTCAGGGCCTTCCACGAACTTGAAGCGCTCAAGTGCGTCGTCACGGAGTGTGAAGCCCAGGCCGGGCCTGTCGGGAGCATGGACTGTGCCGTCCGAGCGCACGTCAAACTCTTCGTTGAAAAGCTCCCACATCATTGGCATGTAGCCCTGGCTCACCTCAAGAATGTGGCAGTTTGGCGATGCCATTGCGGCATGAATACTGGCTGCGAATAGCACCGCAGAGCCCCACGCATGCGGGGCGAGGCGAACCTGCCGCGCTGACGTAACTGCCGAAATGCGCCTGATCTCCGTTAGGCCACCGGCACGCGCCACATCGGGCTGTGCGATGTCGATTGCCTCGTGATCCATCAAGTCGTTGAAATCATGGCGGGTGAACTCCCGCTCGCCTGATGCGATTGGAATCTTTGTGGCGTTGCGGACCAGCCCCTGACCACGGTGATCGTCGATAGAGACCGGCTCTTCAAACCATGCGATATCGAATTCCTCGACTTCTTTCGCCAGTCGAATAGCTGTAGATGTGTCCAGCGAGCCGTGGGCGTCAATCATCAGTTCCACGTCAGGACCAATGCCTCGTCGTGCAGCTTTGATACGGCGAATCGCTTTTGGGATAGAGAAGCCGTCTCGGCCAACGACGCGCATCTTCACGGCGTCGAACCCTTTAGCTGAGTAGCCGCCCATCTCGTCCTCCGCCTCATCACCGGGTGCCCATCCGCCTGATGCATACCCACGCACGGAACTTCGTACCGCTCCCAGTGCCTGATAAGCGGGAATACCAAGTGCCTGGGACTTCACGTCCCAGATCGCGATGTCCACACCAGAGATCGCCTCCATCACCACGCCTCGGCGTCTCGAGGGGTCCGGCTGCCCCCAGCCAGTGCTCAGCGCAGGCTTGGAACGTGATCCGTTGTACATTTTCTCGTAGATGAGTTCTGAGAACAGCGGGTCTTCGCCCACAGCTTCAGGCGCCAATTCATGCTCAACAATGGCTGCCACCACTGGAGGCGAGCCGAGAGAAGTTCCGATGCCCGCGAGGCCGTCATCAGTGGTGACACGAATCAGCGTGGCATCAGACTTCACTTTGGTGCCTAGGTCAGTGCGATGCTGAAGATCGACTGGCACCGGGTCAGACATAGGAATGGCTTCAACTTTTGTGATCTTCATTTTGGATTGAGTTTTCTTCTAATTGTTTGGGCGATTCAATAGAGCGCACAGAATACCGGAGACCAGTCTCCGACGCGTGATAAAAGTAGGGTGCCTGAGGTCCTGGATGACTTAGAGTCAGGAGGGCCAGACGCACAGAGAAATACAAGGAACACAACATTGAAGATCACCGACATTAAGACATTCCCCGTCTGGATTGGCACTCGCAATCAAATGCTGGTCAAGATAGAGACAGACGAGGGTATCTACGGCTGGGGTGAGTCTGGTGTGTCGGGGCGAGAATTGGCAGTGCAGGGTGCTGTGCAGCACTATCGTGAATTCCTGCTGGGGAAGGATCCGATGCAGCGGGGTCGTATGTGGCAGGAGATGTACCGATCCCAGTACTTCGAAGGCGGAAGGGTGCTTACAGGTGCGATTTCCGCTATCGATATCGCTCTGTATGACATCGCCGGGAAGAAGCTCGGTGTGCCGGTTTACGAACTCCTGGGCGGCAAGCAACGCGATTGGGTGCCAACGTTCGCAACGGGAAATGGCAACAATACGGAAGAAGTAGTCGCGATGGGGCAGACGCTATGGGATGCCGGGTACAAGGCATTTCGGCTCAGCGTGGACTTTGGGACCGAAGAAGATGAAGAGTTATACGAGCCGCGAGTCTCCATTGCAGAGACTGCCGTTGCCCTCAACGCCGCTCGTGAGGCGCTGGGGCCGGAGCCAGTGATCGGAATCGACTACCACCATCGCCTGTCGGTGGCGGAAGCAGCATCATTCTGCAACAAGCTCAGGCCAGACACTCTGGACTTCATTGAAGAGCCAATCAGAGATGAGTCTCCGGAGGCGTACATAGAACTTCGCAAGATGACGAACATTCCGTTCGCACTTGGCGAGGAATTCGCCTCTAAGTGGCAGTTCTTGCCGTACATCGAGAAGGGACTGACCAACTTTGCTCGAATAGACATCTGCAACGTTGGCGGAATTACGGAGGCGATGAAAGTTGCCGGATGGGCAGAGGCGCACTACATCGATCTCATGCCGCACAACCCTCTCGGGCCTATCTGTGTTGCAGCAACGTCTCACATGGCGATGGCGGTGCCGAACTTCTCGTGGCTAGAGATCAGGGAGTCGCCGGGCGAGCACAACAATTTCTACGACCCCAAGTTCTTCCCGGTGCAACCCAAAGTCGAGCCAGGCAGGGTGACGGTGCTTGATCAGCCAGGTCTCGGAGTAGAAGTAGATGAGGACGCGCTCACAGAGCCGTTCAGGTTCTCAGAGCCGCCTCACCTGCACCGAAACGACGGCTCCTACACCAACTGGTGAGCACCGCAAGTGCTATGAACGCCGGGGGCTCGGGAGGGAAATTCGTGAATTGCCGCTATGGCGTCACGAATCTTGCGATTAATGTCACACGGAATGATTGCAAAAAAATACCCACCCAGCACTCTGCAATTTAGCGGCGCTGGGTGGGTACGTTTAGTCGGTCTCTAGGCGAAACGACCCGGTGAGCGGGAGTCTTCGTTTCGGGTCTTTACGTCGATCAGGACTGTCTTTCCGTCGCTGTTGAGCTCCTGAGCCTTCTTCAGGGCAGGGCCCATCTCAGC
>CAUZJA010000221.1:0-4566 GCA_963579925.1 Dehalococcoidia bacterium
CGGGTATTTCACCGGCGTCCGGGTCGCCCATGTGTACGAATCGGTCTGCGAAGGCGATGCGCAGAGCCTCGGCAGTGAGATGCACGGCATCAGGACTGCCGAATCCCATCGCGCCAATGTCCCACTCTTCGAGGATGTTGAGCATCTGGATAATGTGCGTGCCGCCTGCGCTGGTTGGTGGGACGCCCAGGATTTCGTGCCCGCGATATGTTCCGCGAACAACTTCACGGCGTTTGGTCTCATAGTTCGCAAGGTCGTCCATGCTGAGGATGCCACCGTTGCGTTGTACATCGTCAACGATGGCCTGCGCGAGTTCGCCGGTATACATCGCCGCAGCACCATCAACAGCAATTGTTCGCAATGATTGCGCGTAGTCGCGTCGAAAGATGAGTTGGCCAATGGCCGGGACGTTACCACCGGGCAAGAACACCTCAGTGGTCGCTGGGAACGCGCTCATGTCATTGGCATTCTTCTCGATAGTTTCAACCAGATAACGAGTCGCAGGAAAGCCGTTCTCAGCAAGTGATATTGCTGGTCGCATCACCGTCTCGAGATCGAGCGTCCCCCATCCTTCCAATGCCTCTACCCACGCCTTCAGGTTGCCGGGAGTTGCCACGGACAGGTAGCCGAGGTCGTTCTTGCGGTCGACGGCCTTCATGTACCAGGGCCAGTCATCTGTGAGCGGTGTGTAGAGATCAGGTGTGGCTGCGCCGGGTGATGTGGCGTAATTGTCGATGACAACCGATTCACCAGATGCGAGCAAGATGTTGATGAACCCTGCTCCGAATGGACCGACCATCGCTGGCTCGCACACGCTCAGCGCGAACACCGATGCGATGGCCGCATCAATCGCGTTGCCGCCCATCGCCAGGATTTGCGCGCCCGCCGCTGAGCCCTGGGGATGGTTTGTTACGACCATTCCCTGCATACCAGTCGCGGACTGCTTGAACGTATCGAATGGAACTGGTGACTTGTCTCGCCAGCTTGTACCGGTATCTACTGCTGTTGCCACTTTTGTTGATTCACCCTGATGTATCAATTCGCGCATAATCATGCACTGAGATATTGTCGACGATGCCTGCTGGGCGTACCGTACAGCGGCTACGGACAACCGTCACCATCCTTGTCGGATGGGGATATTTGATTTCGCGGGAGAATATAAAATGAAAGTGCGTGAGAACCGGATCCTCAAGGCCATGCGAGAAGGTCGCAAGGCGTACGGGTACAACCTGGTGTTTCCATCACCCTGGGTGGTTGAAGTGCTGGGCTACGAGGACTTCGACTTCGTATGGATAGACGGCGAGCACGGCCCGTGGGGGCTCGACCAGATTGAAGATGTCTGCCGGGTTGCTGCGCAGGTTGGGGTTACGCCGGTTGCCCGGGTTCCCGACATTGGCTCAAGTACCATCCTGCGTTACCTGGACCGGGGCGTTCAGGGCATTATGGGTCCGCACATATCAACCAAGGCAGACGCCGAGCAGCTTGTGAAAGCGTGCTACTTCGGACCAGATGGCGATCGATCCTTCGGCGGGAACCGTGGCACCGAGTACGATTTCATCCCCTCAGACGAGAAGGTCCAGTACTATAAGGATTCCAACGATAATATGCTCGTGGGCGCACTGCTTGAGGATAAGGCAGTCATCGATGAGTTGGACGGCATCATTGAGGTCAAGGGCATCGACTACATGAGCATCGGCCACAACGACTTCGCTCAGTCGATTGGCTATCCAGGTGATTCAGACAATCCTGCAGTGCAAGATCAGATGAACCGAATTTACGATCGAATCCGGGCCGCGGGTGGACACGTAGCAGCGGACATCATGGTTACAGACTGGGTTCACGGTATGCTGCGTCGTGCGGGTCAAGAACTCCTGGCGGGCAAGTAGTTAGCCGGGTAACCGGCGAAAGGTTTCATAGATGACAACTGGAATTTCAGCGGTCTGGCACGATTCTGACCAGAGTTTTGAACTACGAGAACTGCCCGTTCAGGAAGTTGAGCCGGGTGGAGTAAGCATTCGGGTGCTGCGGACAAGCGTCTGCGGCTCTGACCTGCACATCTGGCGCGGCGACGGAATTGACAAGGACGCACCCCCTCGCGAGCCATTCGTGTTTGGTCACGAGATGATGGGTGAGGTCGCGGCGCTGGGCAAAGGCGTTGATACTGACTCGCTGCGCCGTCCACTCAAAGAGGGCGACCGAGTTGTCTTCTCCTATTTCTTCCCCTGCATGAAGTGCTACAACTGCATTCGTGGTGAGATGGGCGCTTGCAAGTTCCGGATGGGCCGCAAGCCGCTGGATGAGTACCCCTACTGCAATGGTGGGTTCGCACAGTACTACTATTTGCGCCCACAGCAGAACTTCCTGTTCAAGCTTCCGGACGATGTTTCAGACGAGGAAGCAGCGCCAATCAACTGCGCACTGGCGCAGGTCATTGACGCCCTCCATGTTGGCCGTGTGAGATTTGGTGACAACGTTGTCGTCCAGGGTGCCGGTGGACTTGGCGTGAACGCCATGGCTGTTGCCCGCGACATGGGAGCAAACCAGGTGATCGCAATTGATGGTCAGCCTGCGCGGCTGGACCTTGCGATGCGATCAGGCGCCACGGACACGATCAACATCAACGACTTCCCTACGCCAGAGTCCCGCATCGAGCGAGTGATGGAACTTACCAGCGGCATCGGTGCTGATATCGCTATCGAGCTTGTCGGGTTCCCGTCAGCCGTTGAAGAAGGCGTGCAAATGGTCCGGCAGCGTGGCACGTACCTTGAGGTTGGCCACATCACCCCTCACTCATACGCCTCGATAGACGTCCAGCAGATCGTCTCCAAGCAGATTCGCCTGTTTGGTATTCAGCACTATGACCCGTGGATTCTTCCCGCGGCTATTGAGTTCATGCGCCGCAACCGCGACCGTTACGCCGTCTGTGACGTCGTATCGGACGTGTTCCCGATGACGCAGATTGGCGAGGCGTTCAGCAAGGCCGAGTGGCAGGGTCAGGATTCCAACAAGATCACACGAGCCGTAGTAGCACCGTAATAACTTGACGCAAGTAGCTTCAAAATTGTCGATTGTTCTCTCACGCCTCAAGGAGGTTGTGGGCGACCGCTATGTGGTCGACAGGACTGAAGACCTGCTGGTCTACGAGTACGACGGGTCGATTGACCGTCATCTCCCTGCAGCCGTTGTCGTACCCGGCAGCGCTCAGGAGCTCGCACGCTGTGTGGCGATCTGTACCGAGGCGGGTGTGGCTATCGTGCCACGTGGTTCCGGGACAGGCCTCTCAGGTGGCGCTGTGCCGACCGAAGGCACGGTGCAAGTTGTCACTTCGCGCCTACGAGAGATTCTTGAAGTTGATACGGAAAATCGAATCGCTGTTGTGGAGCCAGGCGTGATCAACGCCGATCTTTCTGCGGCGGTCGAGCATCTGGGTTTGCACTACGTTCCAGATCCCAGCAGTCAGCGCGCATGTTCCATTGGCGGCAACGTGGCGGAGAACGCAGGCGGGCCGCACTGTCTGGCTTACGGCGTGACAACGAATCACGTGCTGGGCATGGAAGTCGTACTGGCCAGCGGCGAGATGATCTGGCTCGGGGGGCGGGAGCGCGAGACGCCTGGTTACGATCTTCGAGGGGCGTTTATCGGCTCTGAAGGCACGCTGGGAATCGCGACCAAAGTGGCCGTGAGACTGATCCCTATTCCCGAGGCGATTCGCACAGTTGCAGCGGTGTTCAACTCCATGGACATGGCATCCAAGACCGTGTCAGACATCATTGGCACCGGGGTAATCCCCGCGGCGCTGGAGATGATGGATCGCGTGACCATCGATGCGGTGGAGCCGACGTACCACCCCGGATATCCGGCTGAAGCGCAGGCAGTACTGATCATTGAGGTTGATGGGCTGCGGGAGACCGTTGAGGAGCAGTCGGAGCAGATTGAAGCTATCTGCCGCCAGAACGACGTCGCCTCGTATGAAGCATCCGATGATGCCGAGCGGCGTGCTGAGTTGTGGGCGGCGCGCAAGGGTGCGATTGGCGCATTCGGCAACCTGCGTCCGAACTACTATCTGGTTGACGGTGTTGTGCCTCGTACGCGGCTGCAAGAAGTACTAGCGAAGGTCGCAGAGATTGGTGCTGAGTTCGATTTGATGATCGCCAATGTGTTCCACGCTGGCGACGGCAACCTGCACCCATCGATTCTTTTCGATGAGCGCATTCCCGGCGAGACCGAGAAGGTCATCGAAGCTGGTGGGCGCATTCTTGAGCTGTGCGTGGAAGTTGGCGGTGCGCTCTCCGGCGAGCACGGAATCGGCCTGGAGAAGCAAGCACACATGCCGCTGGTGTTCACGGAAGAGGACATGCGCTCCATGGGCCGGTTAGCGCCAGCATTTGGTGCGACAGGCAGCTTCAATCCGTCGAAGGTCTTCCCGGCAGACGCTGGGGGTGGTCCTGCCTTCTCGAAGGCGCGGCGATCAGGGACGCACGACGAGCTTTAAGTCTTGGTCGAGATATCTTCGGAACAGGCCGTAGCCCAATTCTTCCTCGCCCGGAGCCTGAGCGTCGGCTAAAC
>CAUZJA010000222.1:0-4565 GCA_963579925.1 Dehalococcoidia bacterium
ACGTCGCCAATCTCGCAGCATCGATCAAATCACGCGCCTTCACATGCGAGCCCTGGAAAACATAGCTCTCGCCAACCATGAGCGTGATACCCGCCGTTGAGGCCGAATCGATCATCGACACAGTCTCGCCCGCCGAGCGCGCCATCGGCTTCTCCACGTAGATGTGCTTGCCAGCCGCGGCTGCGGCCAGCGTCATATCGGCGTGCAGGAACGGTGGCGTGACGATATCTACGGCGTCGATCTCTGGATCTGCGAGCAGCGCCTCGTAGCTGGTGGAGCGCTTCTTGATGCCCCACTGATCACCAATCTGATCAACCGCCTGCTGATCCAGATCGCACACGGCAACCAACTCAGCGTCGTTCACCATCCGCCACGCGTGGAGATGGCACGGCGCGGCCACCTTGCCCGCCGCACCAATCAGGGCCACACGAAGTTTGCTCGAACTCATTCGACGCTTACCTCCGGGTGGCCCTGATTCATTTTCACTTTGAAGTGCTCAACTAGGCCTGGATCAACTCAATTCGTACATCACCGGGGCAGTGGAGGAAGCAGATGCGTGGTCCGTCGCCGCGTGGGCCGTCAACCAGCTTTGCGCCCAGCCCTTCGAGCCGCGCAATGTCTGCCTCAAGGTTGTCGGAGTCGAATCCGAAGTGCTCAAGTCCAAGGTGTGCTGCTGCGTCACCCGCTCCCAGAACTTCGTCTGTCCTCTCACTGGAGATGTTGACGGTGAGTCCGCCTTCACTCTTACAGCGGATGAACCGGTCGCCGATGTCGCGGACGTTGTCGCTTTCGATTTCGAAATTGAACGCCTTCACCCACCAGTCAGCGGCAGTCTTGGGGTCACTGGACTTCAAGTGGATGTGGTTAATGTTGTACGGCAACGTTTCCTCCCGCACGGATATGAGATTGCAATAGTGGCGACCATTTGAGACCGCAGCGATGGCCGAGATTAACCCTGTGGGTCGACGCGGTCAAGGCTGATGGCGCGATACTGGGCGCTCGAAACAAATAAATTACTGAGCAGAGGCCGCAAGAATGTCATTTAAAATCGCCATCCCAGGATCGTCATTCGCACCCGAAAGTGTGATCACAAACGCCGGAATGGAGGTTGTACGCGGTCCAAGCGGCACAACTGCTGAGTACATCGAGACGTTGCAGGATTGCGATGGCGCTCTCATCGGCGTTTGGCCGCTCACGGACCGCGAAGTTCTGGAAGCGTGCCCCAAGCTGAAGATCGTCAGCCGGATGGGCGTTGGCGTCGACTCCATCGATATGGACGTTGCAACAGACCTCGGCATTCTTGCCTGCAACACCCCCGGTGTGAACACCACGGAAGTGGCGGATCACGCAGTCGGACTGCTACTGACGCTAATGCGGATGATTCCAGAGTCTGCGGAAGCGGTAAAACGCGGCGCATGGACAGACGACAAAGAGCTCATGGACCACTATAAAACCACAGCTCAGAGAGTCGCTGGTCACACAGTAGGCATCATCGGCTTCGGCAACATCGGCAAGGCGTTTACTACCCGCATCCGAGGTTTCGGCCCCGCCCGGATCATCGCTCACGATCCGTATGTGCCACAGACCACCGCCGATCTCTACGGAGTTCAGCTTGTAGGCCTCGACGAACTGCTGGATGAGTCCGACTTCATCACCGTGCACACCCCGCACACGCAGGAGACGCACCACATCATCAACGCCGACACCCTTGGCAAGATGAAGCCCACCGCAATCCTGATCAACTGCTCAAGAGGCCAGACCGTGGACGGCGTTGCCCTTCACGCCGCGCTACGAGACAAAGTGATTGCTTCTGCAGGCATCGACGTAACGGAAATCGAGCCTATTGACCCCGAAGATCCGCTGCTGTCGCTCGATAACATCATCGTCACACCCCACCTCGCCGGCTGGTCACCCACATTCGTGGAGGAATCAGGCCGCCGTCAGGCAGAGAACGCCGTTCGAGTGCTCAATGGCGAGCGCCCGCACGGTCTCGCCAACCCGGAAGTCATCAAGACCATCGCAGTAATGCGAGCCAGCGGAAACGCCGGCCGTTGGGAAGGTGTGCCGGACTTCTCGACCGCGCTGGACATTTAGGGACAGGGCGTGCGCCACGTGCGTATGAGCGGTGATAGCGGCTCATAGGACGTGGTCGTTGGCGAAAGTGAGATCCCGGATGCCGAAGCGGCTCCGGGATGACATATGGCGTGTGGCACTCCAAACAATTGCGGCGCAGGCATTTGGCTCTTGTCCCCTGCGGCCTTGCCGCCAGTGTCAGCTCTGCTGCATCAACTCCAGGAGTGAGGCGTGGGTTCGGGGCCAGGCGAAGACTAGTTTGTCTACGTTGTTGCGTGAGGCCCAGTCGATCGCGTAGCCGTCTCCGTCTGTGACTTCAACGCCCATTTCGTAGGCGATGGCGGCGGCGGCGGCGATGTGGACGATATCTATGTCGTGATAGACGGCGCCGTGAAGTCTGCCGAGTAGCACTTGCCCCAGCGGGTAGGCAGCGGAGACGAATGAGTAGACCTGCCCAAGACTGCCGGTCCAATCGAGTGTGTCTTTGAGCCGCAAGCGGGCCGCGCCGCCGTCCAGTTCAACGGCAATGGCGACTTCTGAGATATCGCCCGGTGGCTCTTCGGCAGCGAACTGTCGGCCGTTGCGAGACGCGCCACGCATCTTCACACCGGTGAGTAGCTCTCGAGATGGAGGGAGCGAGATCACGCCGAGCTGCAGCACTCCGGCGCGTTCCAGGGCGATGTTGATGCCCCACTGCGCCAGCCCTGTGCTGTATGGCGATGTGCCGCAAAGTGGATCGATCAGCCACGTGAGATCGGACTCATCGTCTGTCGAGCTCTCTTCGGAGTAGATTTTGCCGCCGATACTACCGGCGCGGATCACCTCAGTGATGGCCTCATCGGCGGCGATATCGGCGTCTGTCAGGACCGCGCCCTGGTACTTAGACCGGATGTTCAGATCCCCGGCATTCTCGGGCCGGAATCTGGCTTCAAGTACCTGGGTGGCGGTGTCTGTAGCGGCAAATGCGATTTTCAGCGCTTCACCTAGATCGAACGGTGCTGGCTCGCTCAACTGGCGTTAACCGCTGACGTGGCAGCAAGATTTCGGGCGATGATCATCATGCGGCCAACCGACTCCGCCATGAACGCGGTGAGTTGCTTGTTGGCCCGATCAGCCTGACCGTCAGCGACCAGGCCCGCGGCTTCAACTGCAAGCGCGTCTGCCGATTCAAACAATTCTGTCTGCAGCGGAGCCCATGCCGCACGCACTTCTGCTACTCGCTCGTGGCCATTAGCCAACCCACTCTGCGTGATGTCGTAGAACAACCACCACGGTGAGTCGCTGGACCGCGTCTTGCCGCCGATCGCGAGCTCTGGCGGAAGCGTGCCTTCCATGAAAACCGGGAAGTAGAGGCCCATGCAGGGCGAGTAGAGATTGCACCAGTAGATTGGCAGTCGGGACCCATCGCTGTTGAGGTCGGCGATTACGCTGGCCGCGGTGGTTCCGCGAGCCACGCCATCATCGCTGTGTGTGCAGACACCGCGCTGTGAGCCAGGAAACGGGTCTGGCTGGTTAGAAGGATCTTCATCCAAGAGGTGATCGGACAGAACCGACATCATCGTCTTCACGTCAATGCCGCCTGCATTAGCGCCCAGTACGGCGTTTGAACGGCACTGGCGGTCAGTTCCGCTTTCTGCACCTTCCCAGTCCGCCACCAAGTTGCCCCAGTCGACAGGGCCATCGCCGTTGGTTGGGCGATGGGCTGGCGAGATTGAGGTCCAGTCGGTGCGGATGCTGCCCACGTTGCTGATCGAGGCAACGCCATCGACGCGCTTCACCGCCCAGTCGTGCTCGACCGTTTCGACGATGTACGCCTCAGTGGGGTCAGCAACGATGAACAGGTTGTCGTACGTGCGCACTCCGGCGTCGTTCTCAAACTTGCCCTGGCCGTACTGCTCAGTGAGAGATGTGATGACTTCAGCCGCCTCAGCGGCAGTTGCTCCGCGCTCCAGCCCAAGTTTGACCAACTCCATGCCAATCAGCCGTGGCTCACTCACGGCAGATGCCTTACTCGGGAAGGCTTCGTTGCCGATGATCACCTGGTGCTCATTGAAGCCGTGTTCGTAGCCGTGGCACCAGTAGGGCCGAGAGCCAACGTGGCGATACGTGGTGGACACCTGAGGCACGCTGACGAACTGGCACCCGGCGTCGGCGCCTGCAGGATGGTCCTGCCGGGGGTGAAGCTCCAGCGGCTGCGTCTCATCGAACGGCCGATCGGAGTTCTTGCCGAACACGGTGTTGGAACGGGCAGACGTGCCGCCTACGGACACCATCGTGTCGCAACTGCCAATGTTGTCGGTCATGAATCTGTTCATTTGGGGCGAGCCTTCTGTCCGAGTGAGATGAGACTGAGACGAGTCCGCCCCATTTTTGCACGAACCGGTTGCGCCTACATTTACCTCGCGGCTCACCATCACCGAACCTACGGTAGCGGGGGGGGGGGGGGGCGGGGGGGGGGGGGGGGGGGGGGGGGGGGGGGGAGTTGGGGAGCC
>CAUZJA010000223.1:0-4564 GCA_963579925.1 Dehalococcoidia bacterium
CAGCAGCGCTTGTGCTACGCCGAGTGGCCAGCCAAGGCGAACAGCGCTGGAAACCAACACGGGAAAAAGGATTAGATAGACGTCATTGGTGTGTTCAGTACCTGCCAGCAGCCATGTGCCCAGTGTCCAGCCAATCAGTACGGTAAAGGTGTCCAGAACAAGACCGGCGATAAACGCCTGGCGGACACGGTCTCGATAGAGCATCCAACCGATGCCGGCGTTTCCCGTTAAGACGATTACGGAGAGTCCAACGAGGAGGCTGAATGCCGAGGTGTCAGACAGGAATATGGATGTGCCGATTATTGCGGCGAGAACCAGAACGAACCGACCAGCCACCCACGCCCACTCGGCGCCAGCGGTAGTTCTCACGTTAAATGCACGCACCGGAGAATGCAGGCGGCTGAATTCTCCGGTGCGTGGGAATGTTGTTGGTGTTCTCATAGCAATTTGGGGGGACTAACCACAATGCTAGGTCTGTGGAACGCCGCCAACTACTGCTACTTGGCGCACGATGTGTCGGCCAATACTTCGATGGCATGGGTATTGTTCGACAATTTCGTATTCAGGGATCGACGAAATCGAGACCCCTCCTGCCCTGTTTTGCAGAGGGAAGGTGCCTTCTACCAAGTACTAATTCCCGGCGATCAATCTTGAGATCAATCCGGGCGATCAACTCAGGCGGATGTAGTCCCCTTGAGAAGCCCAATCAGGTCTGGATATCCCGTTGAGGTCCCAGACTACTTTGCCACCGCTAATGGTCATATGGGCCGAAAGGCGCTGAGAACCACGCATTGAGGCGAGCCCGGAGTCGATGAACCCGAAGTCGCCCTTCTCCTGTTCGAAGACTGCGATATCTGCCGTCGCGCCTGGAGACAGCGTGCCCAGTTCTTGCCGGTCGATTACGCGTGCTGGCTCAACGGTTGACCTGAAAATGGCCTCATTGAGAGGCATACCAAGGTTGATTAGCTTGGACATCGTGATTGGCATAGTGGCCCGTGGCATGAAGAAGCTGCCTTTGTGGGCGTCGGTGCTGATGGTGTCGGGTCGCCATCCTTGCTCCATCGCCGGTTTTACGACTCGGAACCAGAAGCTGCCAGCGCCGTGGCCCACATCAAACAGAATGCCCTTCTCGCGGGCCTCCCACATGTAATCCGGCACCACTTTGTTGGCATCGAGCTGCTCAATGTGCTGTCCGTACATATGCGTGTGCACATCACCGGGGCGCATGTGATCAAGGATGAGCTGCTTGTACGTGCGCTCTTTGCGAGGCTGAAAATCCACCATGACGAACTTGCCTGACATCTCACCGGCCTCCATGGCACCGTCAACTGATTCCCAGCCGTACTTGTGGTGGGCAGCTTTCACGCCCACGATGATGTCCGGGTACTCCGCCATGCGATCGGCGCACGGTGGTCCCTGCATCTCAGATGCATCCTGCTCCACAACGCCCAGCATGCCGCCGCCCACGATGTTTAGCAGAGCCAGTACGCGCACTTGAGCCTTATCGATGATTTGAGTCTTGAACTCGTGGAAATTCTTGTACCCGGCTCCGCCTGCGTCCACCACGGTGGTGGTGCCGTTGGGGAATGCGTACTCATCGGGGAAAATCCACGCCATGTAGCCAAAGTGGTGTGAATGGATGTCGATCAGACCGGGGGTAACAAGTAGGCCCGATACATCGGCAACGTTCTCAGCGTTGGTTGAACTGAGGCGGGGACCAACCGCGGCGATCTTGCCATCGCGAATTCCAACATCGGCTGGACCATCAACCTCATTGGCAGGGTCAATGACGTGTCCACCCTGTAGGAGCAGGTCGAATTTTCCGGTGTCCGAGGTCATCGTCGTCTGCTCCTGTTGTGTCGATCTCGTCCCTAGTTGAGTGAGAACGCTTCTTCTGCGAGGTCCGTGATGCGCTTGCCGATTACCAGTGATGCGGTTGCGCCGGGTGATGGTGCGTTAAGTACATGAACCGAGCCCGGAGTGTGCTCGATAACGAAGTCGTCCAGCAGACGTCCCGATCCGTCAACGGCCTGGGCGCGTACACCTGAGCCGCCTCCACCGAGGTCACTTGATTTGATCTCCGGAATCATCTTCTGGAGACTTTTGACGAAGACGCCTTTTCGAACTGAGCGGTTCATCTCCATGAATCCGGTCTTCCACTCGCGGGATGCCATCTTCCAGAAACCCATGTAGGTCATGGTTTCCGTGAAATCTTTGGGGCTGAAGTCACGCTTACGGTAGCCCTCACGAGCGGTTGCCAGCACGGCGTTTGGCCCGGCCTCTACGTAGCCCTTCACGTTGTGGGTGAAATGGACGCCAAGGAACGGCAAGTCAGGGTCAGGCACCGGGTAGATGAGACCCTTTACCAACTTCTCGCTCTCTTTCTTGAGCGTGTAGTACTCGCCTCTGAATGGAATGATCTTCACGCCGGGATTAGCGCCCATCATTGATGCGATGCGGTCAGAGTGGAGGCCAGCGCAGTTAACTACGTTGGTTGCTTCGTACTCGCCGCTTGATGTCTTGATGATGGTGCTATTGGCCCCGCGCTCAATGGAGCGCACTGCGGAATTGAGGTGGAGCGTGCCGCCAGTGTCCTCAACACGGTTCAAATAAGCCTGTGACACTTCTTTGTAGTTCACGATGCCTGTGTGTGGCGCCCAGAGTGCCCGCTTGCCAACTACGTGCGGCTCAATCTCCTTGAGTTTGCCTGAGTCGACAAGCTGGAGGTCAGGAACGCCATTGGCTGTGCCGCGTTCGTGCAGCAATTCAAGTCTCGCCAGTTCTTCATCTGAGTTGGCGATGATCACCTTGCCAATGGGATTAAAATTGATCCCGTTGTCCTCGCAGAACTTCACCATAGATGCTCGACCCTCGACACAAAATTGCGCCTTGAAGGAGCCGGGCTTGTAGTAGATTCCTGAGTGAATTACGCCGCTGTTGTGACCGGTTTGCTGGGATGCGATCTCATTGTTCTTTTCAATCAGCCCAATCTTGAGATCTGGGTGCCTCTTCAATAGGTGCATGGCGGTCGAAAGTCCAATTATCCCGGCGCCGATAATTGCTACATCGTATTTGGCATCAACCACAACAATCTCCGCGATTACATGTATCTAGCGACGATTTGGAGAACGCTAACACAGGGCAGGGCCGACTTTAATACCCGCGAGATTGCAACTTAGCCATTCTGCGCATTAATCAGAACAACGCCACTCTCTGATATCGTTTTTCACTATGTCTCAAACTCAACAGATTCCCCAGCGTGTGCTGCTGTTCGTCACATGTACTGTCGATCAGCTCTATCCCCAAGTCGGTGAGAGCGTTGTAAACGTTCTTGAACGGCAGGGGTGCGAAGTCGATTTCCCGGCCGGACAGACCTGTTGCGGTCAGCCCGCATTTAACGCCGGTTTCACAGAAGATGCGAAAGTTGTCGCCCGTCGATTCCTTGACGTGTTCGCCGGTGATGATCCCATCGTTGTGCCATCAGGGTCGTGTGGGGCGATGGTTCGCAACTTCTACCCGGAGCTATTTCACGACGAGCAGGAAACGCTGGCCAAAGTAGGTCAGGTGTCCGGGCGGCTTTATGAGTTCTCAGAGTTTCTTGTCGACGTGCTTGGGCGTGAGGATCTGGCGGGAAAGATGAGTGGTTCGGCAACGTACCACCAGTGCTGCCATCTCCTGCGTGAGTTGGGGGTCGACGCTCAGCCTAAATCACTTCTGGGCAATGTCGAAGGGCTGGAAGTGTTGCCAATGGAGCAATCTGAAGTCTGTTGCGGGTTCGGCGGCACGTTCGCAGTCAAGTTCCCGGATCTCTCCACTGCGATGCTCAACGACAAGTTGGACAACGCAGTGGCAACTGGTGCGGACACGCTGGTTGCCGGCGATACCACCTGCCTGATGCACCTTGAAGGTGGCGTGCGCAAACGCGGTGACGCACTACAACTAAAACATCTGGCGCAAATTCTCGATGAAGCAACAGCCCCGGACGGAGTGAAAAGTTGAAGGTTCGAACCGACGAATTCAAAGCCCGTTCTACGGAGACGACCCAGAACCCCCGTCGACAAGCGTCGCTCAAAATGGTCTACGACGGCCTGCATAAGAGCCGAATCGCTGCTGCGGAAGATACTGACAACTGGGATGATCTACGAGATCGCGCTCGGGCCATCAAGTGGCACACGATCAACAATCTTGATTACTACCTGGATCAGCTTGATCAGAACGTTCGGGCCAATGGTGGCAAGGTCTACTTCGCCAATGATGATGCGGAGGCCCGGGACTACGTGCTGGGTGTGGCGAAAGCCAACAACGTAAAGACCGTAATCAAGAGCAAGTCCATGGTCTCAGAAGAGATCGGTTTGAATGAGGCGTTCGAAGAGGCCGGGATAAATCCTGTTGAGACGGACCTTGGCGAGTACATAATCCAGCTTGCCAAAGAGCCGCCGTACCATCTCATCGCTCCTGCAATCCACAAGACGCGTGAAGAGATATCTGACCTCATACAAGAGGTTGCAGGTGGTCCTCGTCAGGAAGACCCAGAGGATTTGACTGACACCGCACGAGCCTTGCT
>CAUZJA010000224.1:0-4536 GCA_963579925.1 Dehalococcoidia bacterium
ATACATTTGCGCCAAGTTATGATTAGCAATCACTAGATGCAAGAAACATTACGTTCCCAAGATGAGGTATTTTCGCTGGCGAGGTTTGCCGGCGCAGTAATCCGATATTGGTGGGTGGTCATCATCGCCCTCGGTATCGGACTATTCATCGGTTGGTATCTGAAGCCAGATCCCGTAGCTATTTATGAAGCAAAGACCACGCTATTCGTTCGTGAGGGTACCGGCGCTGACCCAACGGTGGGAGACCTATCTACTAGTAAAGAACTGGCTAATACGTATGGGGTACTCATCAGCACTCGACCCGTTCTGGCAGATGCTGCAGCCAGGTTAGGTAACGGACTAACACCTGGTTACATCAGGGATTCCATACGCATTAGTGTCTCAGAGGGTACTCAGCTCCTGAGTGTCCTCGCTCGGGATCCTGATCCCGTGCTGGCCGCCGATATTACGAACACAGTGACTGAGACTTTCATTGAGAGGAACAGACTGAGTCGACTTGCAGAGATTGCGTCCGTACAGCAGGCGGCACAGGCGCAGGGATTGGGAGATATATCAGCGGCCTCCTCCTTGCAACTGGCTGGACTTAACTCACTACAGATCATTGAACGAGCAATCCCTCCTAGTTCGCCACTGGACACCAATCGAAGTAGATCAATATTCCTGGGTGCCCTGTTTGGGATTGGACTTGGTCTATCAATCACGATCGCCCTGGAATACTTCAGAGACGTCATTCGGAGCAAAGAGCGGTTCGAAGGGATGTTCCGTGTACCCGTACTGGCGGTGTTGCCAAGGGCTGAAGCAACGCCAGGGTTCTCTATTATTGAAGAAGAGGATCGCGTCTTCTGGGAGTCGGTTAGATTCTTAAGGGCGAATTTGCAATTCTCTACCGCGGCAGGGCAGCGAAGCATCTTCTGCGTGACCTCTGGCGATGCAGGTGATGGCAAATCAACCGTGGTCGCCAGTTTGAGCGCTGCCATTGCACAAGCTGGCCACACCGTGGCGGTTATTGATGCTGATATGCGACGCCCTACTATTGGCAAGATGCTTTCATTGTCGGAGGCGCAGCCGGGGCTGAGCACGTATCTCAGTGGAATGTCAGAAACAGTAAATGACCTGCTCATTCAGACAGGAATGGATAATCTGGTGATCATGTCCAGCGGACCACGCCCACCAAACCCCAGTGAGTTGTTGGCCACTCCCAGATTCAAGCAGTTGCTGGAACTGATTTCTCAAGAAGTTGAGATTGTCCTGATCGATGCCCCACCAGTTCTGGCTGTGTCGGATACACAGATAATTGCTGCGACTTCTGACGCGTCCATATTCGTGGTGGATACCAGGAAGACCCGTTTGCGCACAATTAGCACTGCATTTCAGTCTTTGACACAGGCTGGCTCGCCCATCAGCGGAGTGGTCCTCAACAGCTACCGCCCAACAATGTTCCAGCGCTACTACTACGGTTACTCAAGCTACTATCAGTATGGGGATTACCTGACTGATGCCACTTCAACGCACACAAATGGAACGTCTCCATCAGACGCTCAACCCGCGCTTCCACAACGGATTGCTAATAAGGCGCGTAGGCTGACGCGTGTAGGTAGGAATTCAGACTCAAACGAAAGCTAAGTCCAGGCTATTTATCATTGTCTAGTTCGCCTACCCCCTTCCCGTCGTCCTGCCCCCCAACTTTCCGGTAAGGGTAAGGAATCCTAAGAGCACATTTAGCTTGATATCCAGCAGCAGGCTTGCCCGGTGCGCGTAGCAACGATCGTTTTCAATCTAATTGCAGGCGGGTAACGACGGGGTAGATTGACCTGGGGTAAACCCGTCAGATTGGGACTGATTCGATGTCGGTCTCGAAACTTGGCTTGGGCGATTGAGTACCCTTCAGACTGTTCTGGCATGAGAGACCGCGGCCCTACAAAGCTGATGTCACTTTTTGCAATGTTGAGCACCTGCAGAAGCTCATCCAGAGCTGCGGACCTCAGCATTTTGCCCAGCCGACTAACCCGAGGAACATCATTCGCCATCCAGGTTTTCCACTGCTCGTCAGATTCCGATTCGCGCATGGTTTCGAACTTATACGCCATAAATTCCTCACCACCTTTGCCTGCGCGTGGATGCCCGTAAAGAGCCGGACAGCCATCCAGAATGAACTCAAGCAGCGGAGTCACAGACCGCAGCGCTAAAAAGATCGTAAACAGGAAGATATGAGCAGTGCTGAGTATCGGGGGTCAAGAGGCCGTTTTAGCCTGTATGAGCGATCTGGGACGTCAAATACGGTGTCTACTGAGCGCATCCATACTCGCTACTCGCAACGCATCCACACAAGCTGCGGCGTACGCATCCCAACTCAATCCGGACACAGAATCTAACCCATCGCTGATTCGACACTGCCGTAGTGACTCGTCCTCACGGACGTTAGAGAGAGTTTTCGCGAGCGACACATGTGAGTTAACGGGAAATAGCCACGTTCCTCGGCTCCCAAGCTCTTTGTGGACGCTCAGGTCAGAGGCTACAACGGGCATTCCCATGGCCAGACCTTCCAGGATGTTATGACTCCAGGACTCCAATTTTGAAGACACCACGAGCATATCGTGAGCCAACATGAACTCACGAACCTGAGCTGGGTCACTCAGGTATCCAGCGAATTGCACTCGCCGTTCAATGCCTAGTTCATCAATGAGGCTCTTGATAAAGGCCTCGTAAGGTGAAGCCGATGGGGATAGCGTTCCCAGTACAGTCAGTGTGAAATCCTCCATTTCAGGCTGAGCCATCGACCGCAGGATTACCTCTATATTTTTGTGTGGTCGGATGTGCATCGTGAGAAGTCGATTTCCGGTCTTTCCGGGATGTCGGACGGAGCCGTCCGCAACCTGTGAAGGTCCGTAATTGGCCACTTTGATTCTTGCGGGATCAATCTCTGGTTGGATGGCCTTGAGAGAAGTTGCAAGACTCTCAGTTGCACATATGATCGCACTTGCGCGACGGGCAGATCTCTTGAAGAAGAAGCGCTTGGCTGCCCATCCCAGACGAGCCATTCTGGACTCATACTGCTCCAAGACGCCTTTGTCGCTGATCTCCACAAGATGGGCGTCTGTAAGTCTCAAGACATATGGCACATTCACCCGCTCTGGAGCGAACTGGTGAAACATTGCCGCTGATATGTCACTGCTATTAGCAGCAGACCTGATATCTCGATTCAGCGCAATAAATCTGCCCAATCCTTCGCTGGTGGTGAGGGGAGTCACAGTGAGGCTTGAGTTGGGTAGTTCTGTTACAAGTTCCGGTGCCGCAAGCACGTTGAGGTGATGTGGCCCTAGAAGAGGCTCCATAGCTGCGAGCATACCCACGTGATGGTGAAGGGATCCGGCACTACGTGCCGCGCTCGCATCCAGGATCCAATTACTCAATTTCCAGTCTTTCGGCTAAAGGACTTGATCAAAGAATCGAGCTACCGCGGTCTTTGATTCCCAGACTTCCAGACCGATCCTGCGAGATTCATCCCCCATGGCTCTCAACTTGGTCCGAGGCGTACCAAATGCACCGGATACCGCCGTTTCAACCTGGAGCGAATCGTAGGGATCAAACCCCCAACCATTTATATCTGGTTGGAGAGCCTCCGGAAAGTTGCCAATTCGATTCGACACAAGGACGGGAAGCCCGCACATTAGCGCTTCAACCGCGGAAAGAGGATTCGCATCTCTAACGCTGGGCAACATAAACAGATCTGCACCCTGATACAGCGCCGGCATCTCCGCGGGCGCCACAAAGTCGTGCAGGATCACTATATCTTCCAGTCTTCTTTCCCTGATCATGCACTCAATATTGCTGCGTTCAGGTCCATCGCCAACTATCAATATCTTCCAGCCGTCAAATGTCGCACCACTCATTTTCGATAGGAATTCTGGGATTCCCTTTTCAGTGATGTGCCTGGCAGGCCAAATGGCGACTTTCATTTCAGCGCTAACGCTGAGGCGACTCCGCAGTTGCCCCCTAGCCGCCTCAAGATTGTCAGATGGAGTGAAACGCTTATCGTCAACGATGTTTGGAAGATTGACGATAGGCGGGCAGTGATCCAGTTGGCCGCGAAACAGGCCGCCGACAAACTTCTCGCCTTCAAGGCCGGGTACTGCAACATAGTTGAACTTCCTAAGCAGCCATCGCTTCAGAGCGGATGACTTCGCCCCAGATGATGCGGCATGCCATGATGTTCCTTCGATCCACGCTATGGATCGCCCAGAGCGTCCCAGGAGCGTCCCGAGGCCACCCGATATTGATGCCCACGGACCGCCAAGCATTAGATAGTCACTCTTCCGCGTCGCCAGCTTTGCTACCAGTGTCGGATTGAAGTGCCATTTCGTACCTCTGAAGTTTGGGCCGATATCAGTTGAGAATGAGTGAGGGAACGGAATGGACTCTGAATCAGCCTGCCACGAATCTTGCCGGTGCGAAGCTGATCGGGCAAGGAACTCAACATGGAAGTCAATTCCGCGAGTCTGCAACTCCTCCCACATTGTTTTGAACAGATGCATCCGG
>CAUZJA010000225.1:0-4530 GCA_963579925.1 Dehalococcoidia bacterium
GTGCTATTTTCCTGAGGTATTCTCGGCCAGCTATAGCACATTCCTCCCACTTCAAATAGTTCCCATTAATGGCCCCTTGCTGGCCGTGAACCAGCGTGGCAATTTCCGTATCGCCAAGTGAACTGGCCAGCTCTTCAGCACGCTCAATATACGGTGTGGCCATCTCCAAATCTCCATCGCTGATGGCCACAATCCAACCATGCCTGATTTGTGAACGCGCCTCCCCCACGGTGTCGGTAGGCGCAAGCTCAACGGCCCTACCCGTCACACGGCTATGCCCTATCAGTCGATTCGCTGGAGGTGGTACTCGATCCGCAACCTCCAGCCCCTCAGCCTTAATCAACCCAAACGCAACATCCCTATCCAGCGTCACATCATGCGCCAGATAAACCCGCTTCTTCCCGCCCTCACCAAGCAACCGCTCAACGACATACCGCCCCCCGGCAAACGACGCAGGAACCTCCTCCGATTTACCCCCTCTCCCCTCGGGAGAGGGCTGGGGTGAGGGGGCTGCTGACTTTTCGCCGTCCCGCGGCAAGTGGCCGTCTGGCAAGACTTGGGGTGAGGGGGCTGCTCCGTCTTCGCTGGGCCCGTCTGGCAGAGACCCAGTACGAGGTCCGCTACGACCGGCTTCCGCCATTCCCTTAAAAGAAAGAGCGTCCTCATTCTCAGGATCGACACTCAAAACCGCACGCATGCATTCAAGCGCGGCATCCCAGTCACGACTCCGAAGAGCCGCCTCAGCATCATCAAGGAAGGCGTCAATCTGCCGCTGTACACGCTCAGTTGGCATAATGATCCGCATCATAAGCCAAGTTAGGTACTAGCGCGCTGTTTACCGCAGGATCATCCACGCCTGCGGATAAACCCTTCCCGATAGCGGGCAATCACCTCGAAGCCAATCCGCCCATACGCCTTCAGCGCGGCCTCATTGCCCGCCGCCACATTCAACCCGATGTGCTCCACATGCGGCATCAACTCCTGACACAAGCGCGCCGTAACCGCCGACGCCAACCCACGCCCCCGATGTTCCGGATGCGTCGCAACATTCGCCACCGCAGCGACCCCATAAGTGGGCGAGAAAACATGCACGCCAGCCGCGCTGATCAACCGACCACTCTCACGCACTCCAAAGTACGGCCCAACGTCCAGCATTGAAGAGTCGAATGAGTTCTTCTTAGTCGCATTCGCGTACACAGCGTCGTAAAGACTGCGAATCGCATCCACATCGTTGGAATCAAGCTGGTCAACACTCGACACGTCAACCGCAACCAGCAGGCCACGTTCTCGAAGTGACATCTTCCGATGCTCAACCATGTCCGAGTACCGGTAATGCCCATCCAACGCAGCCTCGGCCACATCACCAAGATGAATCTCAGTGAACTCAGGCAACCGATCAGCCACCGCCGCAACAAGCCCAGAAAGTGCCTCGTTCCCCGGCTCGCTAATCGCGTGAACCACCGGCACCTTGTACTTCGAAAACACCAGGCAAATCGCCCGAATCTCGCCTGCGACCACGGCCCCATACCACTTCGTGAAAGGCCAGAGGTCATCCTCTAAATCACCAAGCCCATACACAAACAACTCAGGATTCGACCGCAGATACGCCTCAATCTGGGCGCGGTCCATCAGTGGCAAGTACTCCATACGTCGCACCTACTCCGGCTTATGCGCCTTAATCGAAAACATTAGCGGCACAAGATCATGCCACTGATCTGGCAACCGATAATGCCCATTCTCGTCAACGATCATGCCCGGTAGAGGCTCCCAGTCCATCTCCTGGTGTTCCATACACGAATCAATCACGAGGCCAGCGTTAATCAGCGCCATCATGGTTTCACTCAGGCTGTGTGACCAGTTGTACTGTCGTGTGTTTTTAAGGCCGATCACGCCGTCCGCGTAGGAATAAGATTCGTCATACACACCCGGCGCACCGGAGTGAAAATATGGCACCTCCAGTACGAATTCGCCTGGCTTGACATCGTCTTGTTGCAAAGACCACATCAAAAGGGGTGGCCCTCCCGGATGTAAACATGCCGCCCGGCTTCAGAAAATCGGCAACAATCTGGCCCCACGCGTCAATATCTGGCAACCAGCAGATCGCGCCGTTCCCGGTGAACACAAAATCAAACTGCTCATTCACGATCTTTGGCGACTCGTAGAGATCTGTCTCGAAAAACCGACCCGGCACACCAGACTCCTCACTCAACCGACGCGCCGCCTTCACCGACTCGCCTAACAGATCGTTGCCCGTCACGTCAGCGCCAAGCCGCGCCAGTCCCAGCGTGTCCGTCCCAATGTGGCACTGAAGGTGAATCAATGACTTCCCGGTCAGATCACCAACTGCATCGATATCAATCTGATAAAGCGGCGATTTCCCGCTCTTGAACCCCTCGATATCGTAAAAGTCCGATACCCAGTGGCCTGCAACCCGCTCATCCCAGTTCGACCGATTCGCCTCGCCAAACTTGCCTAGCGGCATCAGTCGGCCATTATTTCGCGGACGGCCTTCTTGTAGCCCTCGCTGATCACGGTCACCTCAGCGGAGTAGGCCAGCAACAGCGTCCCGGCGTCCTTCCACTGGCGAGCCTGCGCAGAACTGGTGACCCGCATCGCAGTCGTCTTCCCATGCTTAGCCGCCGCCTCAAGAATCATCGTTCGCTTCTCGTCCAGCACCTTGTCCATGTCCGGCGTGCCGTACACCCCAAGACTCTGCGCGAGGTCTGTAGGTCCGAGCGTTAGACAGTCGATACCGTCCATCGCCGCAATCTCATCCAAATGCTCAAACGCCCCGCCACTCTCAAACATCACCGTGACAAACACGTTGCGATTGATCTCCGCCAGCCGACCAAGATCGTCGCCACCCGACTCAAAATCGTTCCCGGAACTGGCCCCAATCATCCCTCGTGAACCAACCGGGTTGTAGCGAGACGCCCGAACAATCTCCGCCGCCTGCTCCGGCGTGTCCACCTGCGGGCAGTGCAAGTTATAGACACCCGCATCCAACAACCGCGTAATCCACTCACGATTGCCATCCGGGGGACGCACCATGATCGGAAAATCCAACGCCCTCGAAAGAGCCGCCATATCCGCCACAGTCGACATCGATGGCGACGAGTGCTCCATATCAATCCGAGCAAAATCCAACCCAGACGCCTTCAGCAGCGTAAGAATCGCCGGATTTCGCACCATGTTGATCCACGTGCCAATCTGCACCTTGCCATCATCAACCGCCGTACGAATCGGATTCGATTTCATATTCCACACCTATCATCGTGTTCATTTCTTAAAATAGTTCCGCGAGTCTAACGTTCGTAGCCCTGAAACAGATAACCCCATCGTAATTCGCACCAAATAGACTCAGGCGCTATATGCGACTATCCCCCTCAAACATCTACCTCGGCGTCTCAGCCGTCACCGGCCTCGCATTCGTCCGGATGGCCACCACATCAGGCGTCTACGCCATCCGTGAAGCTGGCCTTGATCCACTTTAACTCGTGCTAATGGGCACAGTTCTGGAAGGCGCATACCTGCTATCTGAGCTACCCACCGGCATCCTCGCCGACAGCTACTCCCGCCGTTGGTCGGTAATCATCGGAATGCTGTTCACCGCCGGAGGATTCGCACTCTGGGGAGCAATCCCCGTATTCGAATCCATCCTCATCGCCAACGTGATCTGGGCCATCGGTGAGGCATTCATCAGCGGAGCATGGGAGGCATGGATCACCGACGAAGTAGGCGAATCAGCCGCCGCTCCACTCTACCTGCGCGCAAAACAACTGCGGATGGCATTCGCCCTCGTCGGCCTGCCGCTGGCAATCGTCCTGGCCCTCGTCTCACTCCACCTCCCCTTCCTCGTTTCCGCCTCGATCTACCTCGCAATCGCAATATTCCTCATCGCCGCCGTGAAAGAGTCGTTCATCCCCACACGCGCTCCTGGAGCCGGCTTCATATCAGTCTTAAAAAAGACAGTAGGGGAGACCGCAAAAGCATTCCGAGGACGCCGCTTGCTCCTACTCTTACTAGTAGCAGCAATGCTGTTCGGCGCCGCATCCGAAGGCTTCGACCGACTCGGCGTAGCTACCTGGCTACAGAAACTCACCCTCCCAGAGCTGTTCGGTCTCGACCCCATCGCATGGTTCGCAGTCTTCAGCGCAGGCGGAATCATCATCGGCCTCGGCGTCACAGAGATCCTCAAACGCCGCGTCGATGTCGGGAGCGAACGAGGCATCGCCATCGCCCTCATCCTCGTCACATCCGCACTGGCAGTAGCCATGGCCGTCTTCGGCCCCTCAGAACTCTTCTGGCTCTCGCTAATCGCCATGTGGACCGCCCACGCAATGCGCAACGCCTACGACCCCCTCTTCCTCGTCTGGATCAACCGGGACCTCGACCCCCAGATCCGCGCCACAGTAATCTCAGCCTTCGGCCAGGGCGACGCCATCGGACAAGTCTCCATGGGCCCAATAATCGGCTGGATAGGAGTAGCCCGCTCCCTCTCCACCGCAATAGTCACCTCAGCCGCATTCC
>CAUZJA010000226.1:0-4517 GCA_963579925.1 Dehalococcoidia bacterium
TGTTGTAATGATGGGTACGGGCGATAAGGCTTTCGTCTCCGGCGCCGATATTTCTGAGTTCGACAAGCTGCGCAGCACGCCTGAGCAAGTGAAGGTGTACGAGGCCAACTCCAAGGACGCCCACGAGGCGATAACCACGCTGGAGAAGCCGCTAATCGCGATGATCCGAGGCTTCTGCATTGGCGGCGGTCTGGCGATTGCACTCTCCGCAGACTTGAGAATCGCGGCTGACGACGGTCAGTTCGGTGTACCCGCGGCAAAGCTGGGGCTTGGCTACGGGTACAGCGGCATCAAAGTGTTGATGGATCTCGTCGGTCCATCGCTGGCCAAAGAGATATTCTTCACCGGTCGCAGATTCAACGCCGGAGAGGCATACGACATGGGCCTCATCAACCGCGTGGTGCCCGTCGATGAACTCGAATCATCAGTCTCTGAGCTAGCCCAGATGATCTCCGCCAACGCGCCGCTCACCGTCAAAGCCGCAAAAGCTGCAATCAACGAGGGCGCCAAGAACCCGGACGACCGTGATCTGGACACCGTGGACGCGATGGTCAAAGCCTGCTTTGACAGCGAAGACTACAAAGAGGGCCGCGCCGCATTCATGGAAAAGCGAAAGCCGCAGTTCGAGGGACGGTAGCTCTTTGCCTGAGCAGAGATCCGACCGCGGGTTCGCCGATCTGGCGGCGTAAATGCTTTTGGTTAGCCATTGGCAGTATTGGAAGTTGAGGTTTTGTAACAACTAACGTTAACTCGGGGAAGCATTCAGGCGCTACCCAGCGGTCAGAATGAAGCCGCAGCGGCGCTGGGGTTGAACTTCTATCAGCGAATGACACTGATCATGTTGCCCCAGGCGATGCGCGTCGCCATCCGACCACTGACCAATCAGTTCCTTAACCTGACTAAGAACTCCAGCCTTGCGGTCGCAATTGCATATCCGGAAATGGTTCTGATTGGATCAACCATAATTAACGGCGTAGGCCATGCCGTACCGATGTTCATCCTCATCTTCGCGACGTACCTAGTCATGAGCCTGATCATATCTGTGGTCATGAACACTCTTAATAATCGCGTCCATCTGGCAGGGCGCTAATGAACACACCAACTCAGCTTCAACATCCGCCAATTGATCGCGCTAGAGATTGGGTCCGCAACAACCTGTTCAGCGGGGTTACCAACTCCATACTTACAATCGTGGTTGCTCTGGTCGTCGGGTATGTTCTGTTCGCCGCGTTGCGTTTTGTGCTCATTGACGCTGAGTGGGCCGTTGTTTCGGTCAACAAACGGCTCATATTCCTGGGCCGGTATTCCTAGGGCGAAGAGTGGCGATTGTGGCCGCCGCTATGGGCCGCAATGGGATTGATCGCCGCGGCGTGGGGCGCATGGTCAAGCCTCAGTCGTCGGGACATCATGGCGCTCTTGTCCGCCGTCCTATTCATCCTTATATTCATTGCCCATGGTGAACAGGGGTTGCTATTTTTCGGTGCCGTGGTGTTGGCAGCCTTGCTCTACGCTGGAGTCAGATTCGCGGGAACCAATCCTGCGACGCAGTCACGATTGAAACTGGCAATAGCCGTTGGATGGATCATCCTGCTGCCCGGCACCATTGTGCTCATCACCGCCTTCGACGGAGTTCAGCCGGCGTTGTGGGGCGGGCTAATGTTAAACATCCTGCTTGCCACGTTTGGGATTGGTTTTGCGCTTCCCCTTGGTATAGGCCTGGCGCTCGCATGCTCCAGTTCATTGCCGGTGGTCAAGTGGTTTGCAACTGCCATCATCGAGATCACCCGGGGCGTCCCACTGATCGCGTGGTTGTTCATTGCTCGATTTGTTCTACCTGCATTCCTCCCAGATATCCTGAATACGGACGTCATTGTGAACGCGCTGATCATCATCATCCTGTTTACCGACGCATACATCGCGGAGATCGTACGAGGCGGGTTGTAGGGCGCCGACCCGGGCCAGAAAGAGGCGGCCGAAGCGCTGGGACTCAGCTCGTTTAATGTCACGATGTTCATCGTTCTACCGCAGGCGCTAAAGGCGGTGATTCCCGCGCTCGTGGGCCAGATGATTTCGCTTTGGAAAGATACAACGTTGTTCTCAGTGCTGAGCTTCACTGGTGCTCTGGGTGGAGCGAAAGCTGCATTCTCACAGGCCCAGTTCATTGGCAAGCAAAAAGAGACGCTCATCTTCATTGGGCTTATTTTCTGGGCTGGATCATTCAGCATGTCGCGAATTACCCGCCGCATCGAACAATACCTTGGCATAGGGGCGAGATAGTGGCAGTCACAAATTCACCAGACAGCAGTGGGCCAATCATCGTCTGTGAGGGCGTGGAGAAGCGCTTCGGAGACTTCCAGGCCCTGAAGGGCATTGATGTAGAGGTCACTGAGGGAGAGGTGATCGTTATTCTTGGACCGTCTGGCTCCGGTAAGTCGACGTTCATCCGGACGATCAATCGCCTTGAGGAGCACGATGGAAGCAGGATTGTCGTCGATGGGGAGGAACTAGATGACAGCGTTCACAACATCGAGCAGATTCGCTCGGAAGTTGGGATGGTCTTCCAGCAGTTCAACCTCTTCCCTCATCTCTCAGTCTTGCGGAACATTACGCTCGCTCCATAGAAGGTGAGAGGCCTGTCAAAGCGCGATGCGGAAGCCGAGGGAATGCAGCTTCTCGAGCGTGTTGGCATCCCGAAGCAGGCGGACAAGTTCCCGACTCAACTCGCCGGCGGCCAACAGCAGCGCGTAACGATTGCGCGAGCGCTGGCCATGCGGCCAAAAATCATGCTGTTCGATTAGCCAACGTCCGCGCTGGACCCGGAGATGATCAGAGAAGTGCTGGATGTGATGACTGAGCTGGTTCGTCAGGAATGACAATGCTTGTGGTCACCCACGAAATGGGATTTGCCAGAGAGGTTGCCGACCGATTCCTGTTCTTCGATGCCAGTGAGATCGTCGAAGAAGGCACACCGGAGCACTTCTTCACCAACCCCAAAGAAGACCGCTCCAAGCTGTTCCTGTTGCAGATCCTCTAGCCGGTTTCCCTGCTAAGAGGGCGCTCCAAACAACCTGCTCTCATCCATGAACATCGTTGCGCCCATCTCAGCGTAGCGCTCTTGCTGCTCGGGGCTGTAGGTTCGCAGGCAGAGCGTAGTGTCTTCATCTTTGAGTTGCGCAAGCACATGCTCAATGCAGTCGTCATCCGTCTGGAGCGGGTGAAAGGGATTGGACTCGCGATCGAACGCCAGATCATTTGGCCCCCATGAGACCACCGACGCCCCGGCATCCCCAAAGTCTTTGGCCTGCGTTACAGCTCTGATCGACTCCAACTGCATCCAAAGTAGCCCATGGCTGTTCCACCAGTCGGCGTACTCCAGCCGCTCCTCGTGCGCCTTCCGCCCCGGACTGAATGCCGGTCCCCAACTACGCTTGCCGCGCTGCGGGTAGTAGAACACGGTGGAAGCCGTCTGAACGGTATCGAGCTCGTTAACCTGCGGAATCTCAATCATCGACGGGCCAAGGTCCAGCATGTTGCCAACCAGGAATGCCAGGCTCGCGTGCTTGATACGCAGTTGCACAGGAACATCCAGAGCATTCGCCGCCTGACAGAACTCGACCAGCAGTCGCTCATCGAGTGGGCCATGCTGCGCGTCGACGGCCACGTAATCGTAGTTGCCATCATCGACCATCTCTTTGATCGCCGGCCCATCCCAGGTCATTCGCACCGACACGCCAACGACGCGCTCCCCACCGACGACCCGCTGCTTGAGATTTTCTAGTCCGTGCACTGACGTCTCCTCGACGACTCGATTTCAACGATCGTTTTAAATATCGCAATGCGCCAACCGGCACGATTACGGTAGCGGTGGGTTTGAAGCCCGCCTGAGTCCGTGGAGTATAGACGCTGTGACGACTCGAATCATATTCTCGAGACTCGCAGATCCGTTGTTTCGCTATCGATATTCAGGGTTGGGGTGATCGAACCGGCATCCGGCATCCCATAGCGACCGCTGATTGCCGTGCGCGGGCACGCCACCTGCGCCCTTCATCATCCGAGCGAAACGCATCAGGTTCCATGTCATCAACGTTGTATTTCGCTGCGTGAAATCGTTCTGCGGACCGCCAGAACGAGGATCAAGATATGAGGGGCCTAGTCCGGCCTCTCTCAGCCAGGCAGCATCGGCCTGCGATGGAATCACGTAGCCCAGGTACTGCAGTGAATAGAGGATATTCATGGCGCAGTGCTTCGCCCCATCCTCATTGCCGGTCACCAGGCATCCGCCGACGCGCCCGTAGTACGCATACTGCCCGTGCTCGTTCAGATCTCCCGACGATGAGTAGAGGCGCTCGACAGTCTGCGTGACGACGGAGGACTTCTCGCCCAGCCAGATTGGAGTGCCAATCACCAAAATATTGTCCGCTTTCACCTTTTCGTAGAGATCCAGCCAGTGGTCGTAAGCCGCTCCCTGCTCCCGCATGTCCGGATAGACGCCGTGCGCGACCTTATGATGACGGGGC
>CAUZJA010000227.1:0-4486 GCA_963579925.1 Dehalococcoidia bacterium
GTTGTTTTGAGAATTGGTTGTCATTCATCAATCGCGGAGCCCTCCGGTGACCCAGGTGGACATTACTGACCGGTCGATTTCTATCGCGGGCGGCCTCCATCGCATTGAAGGCAGAGGGCTAGTGGTACTCGACAGAAAAACGCAGAAGTCCCGGCGGCGTATCCCCGTTCCTCAGACGGTCGTAAATATTCTCCAGTCGATCAAAGGACGGCAGATTGAGATGGCAGAACTGACGCTGCTGCATCCATGGAACTCAGATGGC
Organism: Dehalococcoidia bacterium; assembly: GCA_963579925.1. Lineage (GTDB taxonomy): Bacteria > Chloroflexota > Dehalococcoidia > Lucifugimonadales > Lucifugimonadaceae > UBA1151. The sequence continues at coordinate 263 of CAUZJA010000227.1, forward strand.
TTGGTGTTCGGTCGATCAGACGGGAGCCCCATGAGCCCTGACGCAGTAAGCCACGACTGCACCAAGCGGACGCGAGTGTTGGCATTGAAGGCATTCACCTGCATTCGCTGCGGCACGGCTTCGCATCGCTTTTACTGGCTCAGGGTGAGCACCCCAAAATCGTGCAAAACATACTGGGCCACTTCAGCGTTGCGATCACCATGGACACCTACTCACACGTGCAGCCTGTCCTCAAGGACGCTCCCATTAATCAGTTTGCGGCGCGGCTCGCGGGCTCCTACCATCACGTCTAATTGAAGCCCCTGGCCGCCCCATGTGGGCAGAATGTGGAAAGACTCGCGCCAGCACTCCAATGCGAAGCCCCAGCAACGGCCTCATGTCCTCCCCGTGCCGAGGTGGCGGAATGGCAGATGCGGCGGACAGCATCCGAAGGGGGATGCGCTCCTGAGTGACTTAACATCCGCTGCCACGAAAGTGACGTAAGGGTTCGAGTCCCTTCCTTTGCACCACTTCTACTAGGTAATGGCCTGCTAAGCGGCAGGTCTTTGCTGTTCCTCAGCGAGCTTCCACGCAGCTGAGAGAACCCTTCTGGTGTGTTTACAGAAGGGTTTACAAGCTGTTTGGTGTTCCTTGAGATTCCCCCGCCACGGTCGCTTCCCGTTCACGAGTATGCTGAGGTCGGTCGGGGATACAGCGAGTATGTCCGCTAACTTCCGACCGTACCTGCGAATCTGAATTCTCAAGAGGAAGACTGTAGTGGACTGGCCTATCGCCGTCTGTTCGCGCTTGCCATCTAGATTCGCTACATCCCGCAAGTCCCACACTAGCCATTGTTTACAAACTAGATATTACCTTTCATATTGGGCCACCAACTCCACCGCCCAAACATCGCAGTCATGCTCGGTACCAGGAATGCCCGCACGACGAAAGTATCGATAAGAACACCTAACATGACCGCAAAACCTAACTGGGAAAGATCTCTTAAAGGAAGAGTAGTCAGCACAGCGAAGGTTCCTGCAAGAATGATTCCCGCAGAGGTAATCACGCTGCCTGTTCGCCCTACGGCAATCGCGATTCCGGGTCGGAGTCCCATGTTTTGGGTAGCTTCACGGATCCGTGACATGACAAAAATATTGTAATCGGCGCCTAATGCCACCAGGAAAATAAACATCCACACTCCGTTGGAGTAAGCCACACCGGAATGGGAAAGAATTTCCTGAAACACGAAGATAGAGATGCCAAATGTAGCACCGAAACTCACGATGACACTGAACACCAAATACAGAGGTGCAACTAGCGACCTCAATAAGACTACAAGTATCAAGAGGATCGCGAGGAGTGAAATTGGAACGAACCAACTGAGGTCGCGGTCGATTGATGCCTTAGTATCTGTTTGAACCGCTGTCGGCCCACCTACGAGAATCTGATGTGCACCATCTCTTCTCAGGTTTGACTCCGCAGCCAAAGTCCTTATCTTCGTAATCATGTCCAAGGCGGCCGCGGAATAAGGATCATCTGAAAGTACAATCTCGATTCGTGCCGTGGTACCGTCCGGCGAAACGTATCGCGAAGCGCCTGCTCGCTGAGCATCCTCCATTGACACCGGATAGCCGGTCGGCCGTGTAGGGCCTTTGACGTTAGCTATACCATCCAGACCTGCTATATCAGCCGACAACTGGCCAATCTCTCTATATGCCTGACTTACCGGACCGCCCTTGCTCTCTATCAGCATTTGACTCGGTGCTAGCTGACCCGCGGGAAACGCCTCAACAAGCAAGTTGTAACCGATCTTCGATTCGGCATCATCAGGAAACCCATCAAGGAAATTGAAACTCGGGATCATTGACCACGACGGTATAGTCGCGATGATTAGTCCCAACATCGTCACTGAAAAGACCACCCACGGTCTGCTGCTAACTAATCTACCAGCCCGGCCCCAAATACCGTCATCCCCATCGCTGTGCGAGTCACCAGTGGAGATCAGCCGGTGGATGAGTTCCCCTACTCGCGACGCACCGATCGAAACTACAAGTAATGGAAATAATATGATTCCAAGTGCGACAGCGAGCATTTTCCCTCCTGAATCTTTAGGAAGCAGGAAATCCCGTGGCCAAAAGATCCACCTACCCAAGATGGTGATGACTGCAGGGAGAACAAATAATCCTGAAAATAGAACCACTACCACCGACAACGCTAGCGTCGGCCCTAGGGACCGGAAGGAGCCGAAAGATGCGAATGCGAGAGCCGACATCGCGACGACGGTGGTACCTGCCGACCCTGCGATAGACGGCCCCACATGAGACATAGTTGTCCGCATACACTGCCACCTATCAGAGTTCTCCTGGAGCTCTTCTCTATATCGAGAGACGATGAATAGGGCATAGTTCGTGCCCGCTCCAAACACCAAGATAGACATGATTGCCACCACTTGTTGGTTCAGCGGGAGATTAATCTCTTTAGCGAGAATGGCCGCTAGGCTCTGCGCAAACGTCAAAGCGATTCCAGTAACAATCAGAGGCACAATCGCCAATAGCGGTGAACGATAGATAAGCAGCAATAAGACCAATACCAGGATGACCGTCGTCACCGTGACCTTAAGATCAATCGATTTGAACACTTTTATGGCATCATTAAAGATTCCGGCAGGTCCGGTTACCGCGCTCTGAATCTCGAATGCTGCCCCTACCTCACTCGCCTGGTCAACGAGCCAATCCACCGCTTCCAGGAACGCGTCATCGGACGGATTGCCCCCTATGATTACCGATACCATCGAGACTGTTCCAAAATCAGAGGTAAGGGCTGCTCGCGCTTGGGCGGAATCAATCGGGGACGTCACTGCAACGATGGCTTTCGGCGCGCTCTCAGATCTCACGTTCTGAGTGAACATCTCCAGCGCAGAGTCTGTATTGGACCCTTGATGCCCCGCATCAAACACCGCCAACGCGGGAATCCCACCCCCCGAAGGGAATCTCTTAGCTAGAAGATCGTTAGCCTCGATAGATTCTGCTCCAGCGGGCAGAAACTCTTCTTGTTCTCCATCAGTCACCTCGGATAGAGGAGGCGCAACAGATGTGACGACTCCGACAATCAGCAACCAGGCTGCGATAACCAATACCGCAACCTTTGGATTGAATAAGCTAAAGAACAAGATGTATCAACTCTTCGAGAGCGTGAGTAACGATAGGGACCAAGGATCAACGGTTGGTAGTATTCAGGCTACACATTTAAGTCGATGGCACCCCAAGAATCTTCGATTTTCTTCTTAGGGAGATACTCCCCTCCGTTTCTGCCCCTGGCCTTAAATTCTTCACGCTGCAATTCCCTCAGGAAATCTTCTTGGCAACAAAGCCTGACGCACCTTTACCCTTGGCGCGGCGGACAACATAACCCTTCGCTCCCAGCTTGAATCTCTTGTCGTTTTGGAGGTCTGAGAGTGCAGCGACCAGTGCATCGGCAACGGGGTCACGGACTTCCTTGGTGGTCTTGGACTGCGTTGAGAACCACTTAGTGAACGCATCCTCACCAATCTCATCACCGACGCTCTTACGGAGCGCATTGAGTTTGCGGAGTTGACTTTTATTGAGAGTGGATTGGTCGATGGACATGCTATTTCTTTCCGTTGAGATGGAGGTCCACTCAACACTTTCTTTATTTCTTACGAACGAATTACAGGGCAAGCCTTTGTGCTCCTCATCACCGAGTCTTCGATACGGGGTTGTTCACAATCCATTCTCGCAGTACGGAGACAACACTCGCAATTCCCATCACGGTGAGGCGTAGGTCTATGGGCGTTTCCCATTCGTCAGTAGGCTGAGACTTAATCACGCCAGCGGCACTGGTTGGCAGATGCTAGGTACTGAGGCGATCGTTCCTCTAGCAAAAGAACTAGCATGATGTCCCCAGGCCCTAGCGGCTAGGGCTCCCATTGGGGACTAGATAGAACCGGGGGGGGTAGGTAGATGGATCTCAATCGGACACGGTTACTTCTGGTCCCCGCCCTCGCAATCTTGCTGCTGGCGGGGTGTGGTGAAGATGCCCAGCCATTTGCTAAAGACAGGCTCACTCGGGTATTTCTACCGGCCGCCAACATTGAATTAGACGCTGCAAGGGAGAAGGAACTGCTGGTCCCATCCCCAAAAACTGATCCGGTTGAAAGGTGAGTCTTCAGGGATAATCCATCCGAGGAAGAAGGAGGAGTCCCATGAAGAGGTCGCGCTACAGTTC
>CAUZJA010000228.1:0-4448 GCA_963579925.1 Dehalococcoidia bacterium
CAGTCGCTGCATGCGTTGAGGCAGGTATTGGTGCAGAAGTCACACTGGACGTTGGTGCCAAGACGGACGATATGCACGGCAAGCCAGTTCGCGTAACCGGCAAAGTTCGCTTGATTACGGATGGTGTGTTTGAGGCGACGCGACCAAATCACGGCGGCTTCAGGGAGTTCGACAGCGGCACCGAAGTCCGGTTGGATACGACCGATGACCACACGCTGTTGCTCACATCCCGACGAACCGGCAACACCACTCGTGAGGGTATGTATCACGCCGGAATCTTCCCGGAGAACTATCGGGTAGTTGTGGCAAAAGGCGTTGTGTCGCCAAGAGCCGCGTACCAGCCAATTGCCGCAGAGATCATCCTGGTGAACACGCCCGGCGTGACGACTGCGGATCTCAGCTTCTTCGACTACAAACGTATTCGTGAGTCGTTGTACCCATTCCAACAGGATGCGGTGTACGAATAGTGAGATTCCAGCCATAACGAATTATCCGGGAGGCTGAAATGCGAATTGCCACGCTTGGTATCTCTCACGAGACGAACACTTTTTCGCTCGTGCCAGCGATCTATGACGCCTTCACCATCGTGCGTGGTGAGGAGATGGTGGAGGCTAATCGAGATGCAACTTACACCGTATCCGGATATATCTAGGCCGCGAACGAGCTTGGGTTTGAGCTTGTACTGCTCATGCTGGCGAGCACCGGGCCGATTGGAACGATCACGAAGGATGCGTACAATCGGCTGAGCGCAGAGATGCTTGGGATGTTGCGCGATGAGGGACCGTGGGATGGTGTGCTGATCGCGAATCATGGTGCGGCGGTTTCGGAAGAATTTCCGGATATGGACGCTGCGTTCACTGCTTAGGTTCGGGAGGCCGTGGGGTCAGAAGAGCCGGTCGGCATCACCTTTGACATGCACTCCAACATCTCAAAAGAGCTCATCGTCAACATTGATGTGTGCGTGGTCTGGCGGACGAATCCCCACCTCGACTGCAAACGGAGGGGTCGCAAGATGGCTGAGATCACCTATCGGACCGCGATGGGTGAGATTAAGCCGGTTCAGTGGATCGAGACGACTCCGATGCTCGTGAACATCGTCAAGCAGTTCACCGGTGAGGAGCCGATGAAGACGCTAGTCGACGACGCGATCGAGGCGAATGAACGTCCCGGAATAGACGTAGGGGCAAACAGCTTCATAGACCTCGCCCACAACCTGGGCATAGACAGGTAGGGTGGGCGACACCCCTTTCAGGTAGCCGCGGGGCTTGGTTCTCCTGAGCTTGTCGAAGGGCCCGGCCCCACGATTATCAAGGGCTTACGCCTCATCAGGCTCGATCACCTATCGTCACTCTGACGCCCGGCTCCGCGGGTCGTTAGGCCATCTGCCAATCTCGAACCGTGGCCCCGGTACATCAACCAGGAGGAGCATTATCAGCATGGTATCTTTGGCGATGTCTCACACCTCACCACATCCACACCGGCAAAGGCCCTCACGTCAATTGCAAAGCCTCATTCCTCAGGGTGACAAGACGCTGCATCGCCTGTGTCCGGGACCACAGCATTTCCAACCGCAAAGTGAAACAACCACATGCGCTGATCCCCTTTACATGGCCGCGTGTCAACACTTGCCACACCCGCGCTCCACCTCTAACCTTTCAACCAAATGCCATCCCTCTTCCGCAAAGCAAGCACCGCCTACTACGGCTGGTACGTCATCGCGGCACTCTTCTTCACCATCTTTGTGGGCATGGGAGTGCGAGGCTCCTACGGCGTCTTTGTCAAGACGTGGGAGGACGACCTCGGCGCATCGGTGACGCTCATCTCGGTGGCCGCATCACTCGGCTGGCTCATGAACGGCGCGTCGCAGCCACTATTCGGCAACCTCACCGACAAGTACGGCGGCCGCCCTGTCATCATCCTCAGCTTCATCCCAATGGGCCTGGGCGGGATTGCAATGGCCTTCGTGACAAATGCCTACATGCTGATATTCGTGTACGGCTTCGTGATCTCCTTCTTCTCAGGAGGAAACGGGTTCTCTACGGGCGGTCCCGTAGTCGCCCAGTGGTTCCGAGCCAAACGCGGCACGGCCATGAGCATTCTTGCAGCAGGAGGGTCCGTCGGCGGACTAATCCTCGTTCCATTCGCAGCCTACCTGCTCATCCAGTACAACTGGCAGACCGCATGGGTGGTAATGGGCGTCATCATGCTCGCCCTCGGCATGCCCCTCCTGTTCTTCGTCCTCAAAAGCAAGCCAGAAGACATGGGGCTGAAACAGGATGGCTACGAGCGCACCCTAGATATTTTCGACGCCCCTCCACCGGGGGAGGCCACCGGCCCACTCGCCATCGAGCGATGGCAGGACTCCTACTCCTCCGCACCAATGTGGCAGCTATCCATGGCGTACGTTGTCTGCGGCATCACCACCGCCAGCATCTCCGTCCACTACGTCCGCTGGGCCGTCGACCAGGATATCTCCGCAGGCAAAGCGGCAGTAGCATTCGGCCTCCTCATGGGAATCAACGCAGTAGGGGTGATCACCGTCGGATTCCTCTCGGACAAGATGCAGCGGAAAACCCTTCTCGGCACCGTCTACCTGATTCGATCCCTCGCGTTTCTCACGTTCCTCGTCTTGCCCGCCGATATCGCACTATGGGCATTCGCTATCATCGGTGGTGCCTCATGGCTCGCCACCGTCCCACTCACCACCTCGCTAACCGCCGATGTGTACGGAGTAAAAACCCTAGGCACCCTCTCCGGCCTCATCAACCTCGCGCACCAACTCGGCGGCGCAGCGGCCGTGCTCGCATTCGGCATCGTCTTCGATGTATTCGACACCTACAACCCCGCATTCCTCGGCGGCTTCGTCACGCTGCTGGCAGCAGGCGTTATCAGCCTCTCAATCAAAGAGCGAAAATACTCCGGCCGCTACGTGGAGCCCGGCGATACCATCCTCCGAACAGTCGAAGCAGATTAACCCGCCATGACCGCGCCACTCGCTCCGGTCGCCCACCACTCCGAGTCCGTTGACCCCACACTCTGGAAGTGGATCCAGCACCAGATAGATGTCACCACCGGCCTCAGTGCAATCACCATCGTCATCATCCTTGGAATCATCGTCGTCGCGATTCCATTGACCGTGATTATCTTCGCCATGCGCAGTAGAAAGCACGCAGAGTCCAGAGTGTCGGCTGACGACTCGGAGGATCACTCCGCGTAGCTTTAGTCCGGAGCATTCGATACATGTCCTCCGGCTGTAACCTGCATTATGAAACCGTCCCGCCTAATCGCTAATGGAGACCTATGAAGATCACGGCAATTGAAACCTACCCCGTTGGAGCTGGCTGGAAAAACTGGCTCTTCGTGCGCGTAATCACAGATGGGGATGGCCTCTACGGCGTCAGTGAAGCCACAATAAACGGATTCATCAAAACCACAGAGGCAGCAATCGACGAGCTCGCCCACCTCAGTTGATGGATTCGTGATTTCTGGCAAATCGATGAAAGCTCGTCATCACAATTCAGGGTTGGACCTAACGCTATCAAGATCTTTGTCTATCACTTCGAGTAATTCCGGATATTCAGGAGCGTAATCATCGTAATAAGACCTTAGTGCAAACAGGGTATTGATTACGCCTTCTCGAGTCATATTCGGAATGGCTGTGTACCTGATAAAGGTCCAACGAAATCCCGTTTCCTTACTGGGATCGTAACCAAGCTTCATCAACGGTGACTCAGCTAAAACTGGATGGACCACAACACTTAGATCTGGCTCTATTTCAAGTGTGCCATCGGTTTCGGGTACCTCTTCAGTAGACAACATCTTCAGGGTACGAATGAATGTTGATCGCGTGGGTCTGCATCTCCCCCACGAGCGTCATGAGTGAATCGCCTTCATTGAGGTGATCGCAATCACTGTCAAGATCTCGACACGCCATCACCATTGCCACTTGCAACCTCATTCGGTTTGACTCAAAAGCTAAGAGGGTTTCCCGCCTGATGATACAACGGCTGAGCAGGCTGGTGACCGTATGCGACCTCAGCCAATACCGACCTTGTTGTGTCATCCCGGAATCGGAGGCTCCGCGGAGATATCTGGGATCCAGATATGCACCCGCGATACTGCTCGTACATCCCGTCTTGCCGAAGCGCTCAGGGATGATGGTCTGTGCTTGGCGGTAGGGGTATGCGCTCAACGGCACCCGCAAGGGGTGACGTTACGCGTGGTGGCTGTCAAGCCAGAACATTGCCGTATTCCACGTCTGTCACCGGCGTCATCCCGGTATCGGAGGCTCCGCGGAGATATTCGGGATCCGGTATGGAAGCGCGAATGGCGTCCTAGTCCGCGGCCACCACAGTCTTCTTCGTTCGACGCTTCTTCGCCGGGGACGGCTTAGCACCATTCGCCGATGGTTTGCGGCCGTTCTTTGCGGTCGCCTTCACTTTGTCTGG
>CAUZJA010000229.1:0-4420 GCA_963579925.1 Dehalococcoidia bacterium
ATCCGTGATTCTCAGCGAGCTGGCAGCAGAGATACCGCCCCCGGCAGTCTTGATGAGTGGTCCGGAGGCGTTTTGCCACAAGCTTAGACATTGTGGCCGCGCCCCTCACTCCAAGTACAATTGACCGCACGTTCTTTCGCTTCATGTCCCAGGGCACGCTAGATATATGACAACCAACCCCAGCACCACAATTTCTCTTCTCGAACGCCTGAAAAGAGGCGATAAGCTCATCTCTGATGGCGGCAGTGGCACGTATCTGCAGGCCCACGGCCTTGAGCCCGGCGGCTCTCCGGAACTCATGAACATTGAGCAGCCGGATGTGGTTCGACAGATGGCGGCAGATTTCTTTGCAGCGGGATCTGACATGGTGCTGACCAACTCGTTTGGCGGCAACCGATTTGGCCTCGAACGCTATGGATTTGGCGACAGAGTTCATGAGTTCAACAAAGCCGCTGCCGAGTTAGCCAAGAGTGCAGCGCCGGGAGGCAAGTACGTAGGCGGCTCTGTGGGGCCCACAGGCGTACTGCTTGAGGCGATTGGCGGTGATCACACTGAGCAAGACATGTCTGACGCATTTCAGGAGCAAGTTGTGGGCCTTGCCGCCGGGGGCGCTGACGCAATCGTTGTTGAGACAATGATCTCAACAGACGAGGCGCGGCTGGCAATTCAAGCCGCCAAGGACCACACCGATCTCATTGTGATGGCGACGATGACGTTCGACAAAGGCCCTAGAGGCTACTTCACGATGATGGGCGATACGCCTGAAGACGCTGTGAAGAAGCTCAGCGACGCTGGCGCTGACATTGTTGGCACTAACTGCGGAAACGGTGCAGACGTGATGATTGATCTCATCAAGCGCATCAAGATGGTAACCGACAAGCCCATTCTGATTCACAGCAATGCTGGAATACCTGAGATTGTTAACGGCGTTGTGCGGTACCCTGAGTCTCCAGAGTTCATGGCTCCTCGTTTTAAAGAGATGGCTGAGCTTGGAGCGTCCATCATTGGTGGCTGCTGTGGCACAACGCCAACCCATCTGGCCGCCTGTGCCGTATCGATCAAAGGCGAATAGTCGACCCCGTCGAGAAAAGATAGCTCTCTAAATTGACTATGAAAACTCAATCAGATCACCCATCAGCACGAGAGGTAATCGACCGTTATGGCCGTTGCCTTGAGTTGATTGGGATGGATCCGCACTTCCACGAAGTTTCCATTGGGCTGTACGTCAAGGATGACATTGCGACGGTGTGGACCTTCAGTCCGCTTGATGGCGTGAAGGAGCGATTGGCGGAGATTCGTGATCAACTGGTCCTCAAAGGCAGCATGATTGCGGTTGAGGGAACGCACGATAAGTCTCAGTTCTCGTGTGGTGAGTTTCATGCCATGCCAATGCGTTTCCTCCTCAGGGCTGCCGTTGAAAAAGACCCCATCGATGTTGAGGACCCCAGCCCGCTTTCCATTCGAGATATCAAATCAAAGATGGACATGCTCGCCACGCCAGAAGAGAACGATGGCCGCTGGGCATATCGCGTAACCGGAACTGGTGATTTCAAGAGACCTGAAGTGCGAATCCGGGCAATGGTTGGTGGATTCATGAGATATGGCGATATGGACAGGCTTGAGCCGGATCTTGGTGCGTTTAAGTGCGGACAGCGCCATGACGCGCTGCTACGTGTTCTGATGCCGTACGCCCGCAACGTTAGCGGCTCAGAAGATAACCTTGAAGCCGAGGATATGCGCGGGCAGCTAACAACACAGACACTTGGCTACTCGCAGTAATGTCCTATCTATTGAAGAATCTAATGGAGAATCAGGCATGACCGTCGTAGATACCATGACGTCAAAGGAGCGAGTGCTGGCAGCGCTGGCCGGAAAGCCAGTTGATCGCACTCCCGTAGCCAACCCAACCAACGTGGCGACGGTTGATCTGATGGACATGGTTAGCGCCCCATTTCCAGACGCGAACCGCGATTCCGTGATGAACGCCCGCCTGGCTGAAACCGGATACACCGAGCTTGGTTATGACGTGATTTCTCCCTATTTTTCGATCATCCAGGAGTCCTCAGCACTGGGCTGCGAGATGCAGTGGGAACAGAAAGACAACTGGCCTACGGTTAGGATGATGAACCCGATCTGGAAAGAGCCGGAGGATATTGTCATTCCGGACGACTTCCTGGAGCATCCTGATACCCAGGCGATTATTGGCTCCATCCGTATTCTCAAAGAGAAGTGGGGTGACGAGGTCGCCATCGTTGGCAAAACGATGGGGCCGTGGACTCTGGCGTATCATCTGTTCGGCGTTGAGCCGTTCCTGCTGATGTCGATTGACGATCCGAAGAAGACGATGGACGCGCTCCATCGTCTCGAAGAGATAACGGTTCTGTTTGGTCGCGCGCAGATCGACGCGGGTGCGGATGTGCTGACACTTCCGGACCACGCCACGGGGGACCTGGTCAGCGGAGAGTATTACCACCGCTTCCTCCAGGACATTCACACAGACATGGTGGAGAAACTACCGGTGCCGATCATTCTGCACATCTGTGGCAAAACGCTGGACCGCATGGATTACATAGCGCAGACGGGGATGGCGGCGTTCCATTTCGACTCAATGAACGACCCGGCAGAAGCGATGGAGATCGTGGACGGCCGGATTTCGCTCGTTGGAAACATCAACAATCCTGTGACTCTTTACTCAAAAGGGCCAGAAGCGGTTCGTGAAGAGGTATACAAGGCACTGGACGCTGGTGTTCAATTAATAGCCCCTGAATGTGCCATCCCGCTCAGGACCAAATTAGAAAACCTGTTGGAGATTCCCGCCGCAATAAACGACTGGACCGAAGCACACGCTTGATATCGCTCTGGTACGCATCTCCGACGACTACTCAAACCAAGAATCAGCATGAGTTAAATAGATGAATTTTGTCAACGACGGCTTAGCAGCCGAATTTGAATACGTCACCCGAGAGGGTGAAAAGCAGCACATCGGTGAGTTGTTCGACAGCGGCGATGCGCTTATGCAAGAGACCGCCTATAACCTGATTACCGGGAAACATGAAGAAGTCTCACGGCTGGTCGAGCAGGCCTTGAAGGACGGCTACACTGCCAATGATGTGCTGGATGATGGGCTGATCGCCGGAATGGCCATTGTTGGTGTGAAGTTCCGCGACAACATCATTTTTGTACCCGAGGTGCTCATAGCTGCACGAGCGATGAAGGCCGGGATGGTTCACATTGAACCAATTCTGTCTGCATCCGGTGTTGAGCCGGCTGGCACCATCATCATGGGAACGGTGAAGGGAGACCTTCACGATATTGGTAAGAACCTCTGCATCATGATGCTGCGAGGCTCGGGATTCGTTGTGCATGACCTGGGGGTGGACACCAAGCCGGATGAATTTGTAGACGCTGTCATGGAGTATGACGCCACAATCGTGGGAATGTCAGCGTTGCTTACGACGACCATGCCCAACATGGGCGTGACTATCGAAGCGCTAGAAGAGGCCGGACTCCGTGAGGACATCAAGGTCATGCTGGGCGGCGCACCCGTAACAGCGTCGTTCGCAGAAGACATGGGAGCCGATGGCTACGGTGACAACGCGATCGAGGCTGTTGATCGCGCCAAAGAGTTCGTCGAGGCCAACAACTAGCCGATCCGTTGGGCACTGGGTGTCACGGTTGGCTTCTATTTGAGACACTGGTTTAATGAATAAGCCCCACAATCCTAGCCCCAAGGCTGATCCAGAGGCAGCGCGTCGCAGTATTACGCGCCTCATGAGCATCTACAGGGATATGTCAGAGGTCGCGGACAAGAGCGCCGTGACGCGGTGCCCGTACAAGGACGCTCGTTCACGGTGCTCCGCCAAATTCGCCTGCAAGAACCAGTACTTCATTGCTAACAAGCCGGATGAACCTGCCGTCTGCAAAGGTAGTGACAAACTCGATTACCGCTATGCCTGGGAACAGGAATAGACGCTGACACAGCCGCATAGTTACCACGGATACGCAGAATGACCCCACTCAAACACGGTGATCACGATATTGAGTTGGAACGTGGTAAATCGCTGTTCGAATACGCGGATGATCTATCCGTTCGCGTGCCCACGTCTTGCCGCCGAGATGGCGAGTGCCACGAGTGCATCGTAGAAGTCCGCAGTGGGCTCGACGCGCTCACGCCGCTTACCGAGGCAGAGTCGTTCCTGCGGGACAACTTCCGCCTGGCATGTCAGGCCAGAATCGAAGATCCCGAAGCTGATGTCGAATTTGCGATTCTGCGGCGCCAGCCCAAGATTTTGCAGACTGGTATTCAGCGCGAGTATGATCCAGCGCCATTGCTGGTCAGGCGTGACGGTAATGTCGTTTCTCTGCACGATGGCGACACAGAGAAAGTCATCGACTCTTACCGAGGCGCGATTCTGGGCCT
>CAUZJA010000230.1:0-4398 GCA_963579925.1 Dehalococcoidia bacterium
CTCGCTGGTCTTCAAGGTCACGAATCTGAGTCTCGTACTCTCTCTCCAGCCGCTCAGCTTTTTCGGTCAACTCCTGACGGTAGGAGTCATCTACCGTTTCCTGGGATTTCGAAGTCAGGCCGTCGATCTGATTTTGTAGTGACCTAATCTGATCGTCAATGTGTCCTTGGTCTTCGCTTTCACTGTCGAGATCGTTCTCCAGCTGTGAAATGCGGTCGTTGAACCAGTCGTCAGCATCGGATCGACGTGATCTCAGATCGCTGAGTTCGTCGTTCAATCGGGTGAGATCGTCGTTCAATCGGTCGATTTCGGAGTCATCCAGTTCATCGCTTCCGCCCGTATTTGAACCGCCGGCATCTGCGATCTGTTGATTCAGTAATCCGATCTCACTGACTAAGCCATCAACATTCGACTGATGAATCGCGATACTCGCATCGACTTCAGCAGACACCACAGCAATGGCGGCATCTCCCGCGTCTTGCGCCGCCTGGATCTGCGCGTCTAATTCTGCAATCTGCGTCTGCAATGAGTCCACAAGGGCCGGATCAACCGGATCTGTGCTTGAAGATGCCGAATCGGTGTCCGCAAGGGCGGCGGTCAGATCAGCCTCCACTGAGGACTTCTCAGACTCAAGCGAATCGACTAAGACAAGTGCGTCGGCGTTGATCAATTCCATTCGTGCTGTTTTGTCAGCAATCAGGGCGTCAATGGCCGCCAGTTCTGTAGAGATGTCCGCTGCAAGGGACGCTGCTTGGGCTTCCAGGCCTGATGTGTCCACGGACTCTGAGGAGCCGGACTCACCTCCGGCAGCTGCCAGGTTGAACTCTTGCTCTACGATCCGGTCCTCCAGAGCAGCTATCTCCCCATCCATGTTTGAGAGCATCTCATCGCGTTCGGCGCGCGTCTCCTCCAGTATCCGTGCGGTATCACTGGCCATAGAATCCTGCTCAGATTCAAGGTTCCAGATCTGATTCTGCAACTCCTCTATCTGCCGGCCAATCTCTGAAATCAACTGCTGTGCAGAATCGATGACCGATATCTCGTTCTCCACCTCACGCCAGGCATCATCAATTGGGCGTCGCCCGTATGAGTACAGATCATTCAACTCGAAATTGATGTCGTCGAATTGACGCCAGATATCGCCAACACCGTGATCCATACCTGATTGAAGTGAGTTCACCTCATCGTAGAGATCATTCATTCTTCGATTAAGGGCTTCACTTTCAGCATGCGTGCCACTGTCATCCCAGCCGGCGGATGTGTTCAGGAAGTTGATTTGCTCCTGCAAATCTTCAATTGGCTGGCGGCCGGCACGGTGTAGTCGCTCCAATCGACGTTGGAGTTCAAACCTCTCGTCCTCAAGTCCCTTGATTTCGGGATCGTCTCCGGGGTCACGATGGTTGTTCCCGTCAAAATCATCTCGGAGCCTGCTCTGCTCCCGATCCAATTCGCGCCAGCGACGCTCAAGGTCCTTGTACTGAGCCGCGAACCTTTCCTCTGCAATCGCAGCTTCACCGCCGGGCGCCCAGGGATCTTTCTGAGAATCAAAGAGGCGTCTGGTCTTCTCCTCAATGTCGTGCATCTCCAACTCAAGGTCGTGCATCTCAAAGAAGAGGTCTTCAAGCTCACGCTCAAGAGGCTCGATCTCATCATCGACAAGCCTTCGCATCTCATCTTCGAGCGGGTCGACTGCTTGCCGCTCAAGTGCGCTAACTTCTCTGCCGGACTCCACTACTGAGAGCGCTGACTCTGTTGCCAGTGCTTCACAAGCGGTTGCGGTGCTGAACGCAACCATCAAAATCAGGAGCCAAAGGGCGCTTGAACGCCCACGAATTATCGATCCTCGCCTCATACTGAGACCTCCACCATCTGGATATTCAGGAAGACAATCGCGCTGGCGGCCAGGTTCCGCAGGCCACCTTCAAATCGCGAACTTTCCACATTACTAGGTTGTTGGGAAGGCCGCAATCCTCGGTGCAATCACCCACCGGAGGCTCATTGCGGCGGGCTGAACGGCTCAATCAAATGGGCGATGCCTATCAATCCAGTATAGATACTAACCGACGTATTGCTAAAAAATTAGGTAATAAACCGCTTCAGCCTCACTATAACCCGGTGCTCTGAATTACGTAAACTTCAGTTCCGGGCATTCTCCGAAATGAATTGCCGGAACAGATTGCGCGGCAAATGAACTCATGAGGCAACGATGACCGAGCGGAAAATTGCACTTATCACCGGAATCACCGGTCAGGATGGCTCGTATCTAGCGGAGTTATTGCTCCACAAGGGCTATGAGGTTCACGGACTCATCCGCCGCAGCAGCACGTTCAATACCAGCCGTATCGATCATATTTATAACGATCCGCATGATCAGGACGTGCGCCTCTCGTTGCACTACGGGGATCTCTCCGACGGGGAGCAGACCACAAATCTGATCCACACTCTTCAGCCGGGTGAGGTATACCACCTTGGAGCGCAGTCGCACGTTGGCGTGAGCTTTGACTCACCGAGCTACACCGGTATTGTGACGGGCATTGGGACGACGAGACTGCTTGAAGCGATTCGACAGAGCGGTCAGAAGCCCCGCTACTATCAGGCTTCCTCCAGCGAAATGTTTGGAGGTGCAGCGGCGCCTCAGAGTGAGAAAACGCCGTTTATCCCACAGTCGCCCTACGCTGCTGCGAAGGTCTACGCCTACTGGATGACGGTGAACTATCGGGAAGGCTACGGTCTTCACGCTGTGAACGGCATTCTCTTCAACCACGAGAGTCCGAGGCGCGGGGAGACGTTCGTCACCCGCAAAATCACGATGGCGCTCGCTCGGATCATCGCTGGCACTCAGGATATCCTTTACCTGGGCAATCTCGATGCCAAACGTGACTGGGGCTATGCGCCCGAGTACGTGGAGGGAATGTGGCGTGCCGTTCAGCATGATACGGCTGAGGATATTGTCCTGGGCACTGGTGAGTCGCATTCAATCAGGGATTTCCTGGATGCTGCGTTTGGCTATGCCAATCTGGACTGGCACGACTACGTCAAGATTGACCAGCGATACGTTCGGCCACTTGATGTAAATCACCTTGAGGCTGATACCAGAAAAGCGCGTGATCTCATTGGATGGGAGCCAAAGGTAAAGTTTGCCGATCTTGTGAAGATCATGGTTGACTCTGATATGGAACTCAACGGCCTCGACGCGATTGGTGAGGGCAAGAAGGTTATCGAAGAGCGATTTGATGGCTGGCACACCTGGGTGCCTGAATCCGGCGCCAACATCTAAGGAACGGCATTTTGACTGACTGGCAGAACCAAAAGGTAATCGTTACAGGCGGCGGTGGCTTCCTGGGCAGACGTGTGGTGGCGGAGCTTACCGAGCGCGGATGCTCTGAGATATTCGTTCCACGCAGCGCTGACTACGATCTGCGAGATGCGTCCGTCGTACGCAAAATGCTCCAGGAATTTCCGCCAGACCAGATCGTTCACTTGGCCGCCAACGTTGGTGGAATTGGCGCCAACATGGAGCATCCCGGCGAGTATTTTTTCGATAACGCCTCAATGGGCATCCACATCATTGAAGAGGCGCGCAAGGCAGATGTTCCCAAGACGGTCGTCGTTGGAACTATCTGCTCATACCCAAAGTTTGCCACCGTTCCGTTCAAGGAAGATGAGTTGTGGGCCGGCTATCCGGAGGAGACGAACGCACCGTATGGGCTGGCAAAGAAGATGCTGCTGGTGCAGGCTCAGGCCTATCGACAGCAGTACGGGATGAACGTGGTCTACCTGATGCCAGTGAATCTATATGGCCCCGGTGATAATTTTGATCCTGAGTCATCACACGTGATCCCGGCGCTGATTCGAAAGTTCATCGAAGCAAGAGATCAGAAGCAACCCAGCGTTGAGATCTGGGGTAGTGGAACGCCAACGCGTGAGTTCCTTTACGTGGACGATGCTGCAAAAGCGATCGTGCTCGCAGCCGAGAACTTTGATGGCGAGGAGCCGGTGAATCTGGGCGCGGGCAGGGAGATATCTATTTTTGACCTGGCGATGCTAATCAAGGGCCTCACGGGCTTTGAAGGCGAGTTGCGCCTTGATCCAACAAAGCCAGATGGACAGCCACGACGGCTACTGGATTCATCACGAGCCACTGAGCTATTCGGATTCACCGCTGAGACGGACTTTGAGACCGGTCTCAAGCAGACCATCGAATGGTGGGAGTCACAGGTGGCGACGCCCGCCGGCTAATTTGACCGCTAGCATGGCCCTACAACGGATCGTGTGTTCTCCCAGAAACGCCACACTCTCCTATCAGCGATAACGTTCCAGAGCACCACTGATCCACCTTGCGGGACACCAACGCTGGTTACATTAGATCGAAAACTGCTGATCTTTGGCGCTTCACCC
>CAUZJA010000231.1:0-4386 GCA_963579925.1 Dehalococcoidia bacterium
TCGTGCGATATCGGGTTCTCCAACCGTAGTGGAGAGAATCCTTGCGGCGCGCCCACCGCTTTCATTACGCCATCACTCTCAGTTGGATAGCTGATTATCTCTTGCATGCCGTTGGTGGCAAGCGACGCTCTCACCTTCTCGCGAAGATCTCTCTCGGGTGATGGCTCCCAAGTTGGTACACGGCCGGAAAGCGTTGTAGTCGGAGCTTCATCGTATCCAATGATTCGGCCGATCTCTTCGCAAAGGTCTTCCGGAATCACGATATCTGGCCGCCAGTAGGGTGGCCGAACCTCATAGCTGGCGCCCACACGGGTCACATCCATGCTCAGGCTCTCCAGCGTGGCGATTACTTGCGCTTCCGGGTACTCGACACCCATCAACCCGGTCAGCTTTTCGTCGGTCAGCGTGACTACCGCGTCATCTTTGACTGGATAGGCGTCCAGTATGCCCTTGGCCGCTGTCCCACCTGCCACTTCAAGGATCAGCTTCGTCGCACGTCGGAGCGCTACTTCGGCGAGTCCTGGTCGGAGGCCCTTCTCGAATCGAAGTGTGGCTTCCGTCTTCATGCCAAGCTTGCCGGCGGTAACCCGATTATTGGAGCCATTGAAATTGGCTGACTCAAGCAGCACGTTGACGGTCTTATCTGATATCTCAGAGTTTGCTCCACCCATCACGCCTGCAAGCCCAATCGACTTCTCCGGGTCGGCGATCACGAGCGTGTCCGGCGCAAGTTCATGCTCAACGTCATCCAACGTCGTGAGCGTCTCGCCTGCAAACGATCGGCGAACCACGATTGCGTGATTCTCGACGGCATCCAGATCGAAGGCATGCAGTGGCTGGCCGTACTCGAACATCACATAGTTGGTGACGTCCACCACGTTTGAGATAGTTGCCTGCCCCTGCGCTGCGAGTCTTTTGACCAGCCACTCTGGCGATGGGCCAAGCTTCAGGTTCTGCAGCACCGAAGCTGTGTAGCGCGGGCAGAGATCAGGATCATCGATACGTATCGTCGCCAATGAATCGACGTCTGGGCCATCTTCCGGATACGTGATGTCTGGCTCGCGAACGGTTTTGCCGCTTGTTGCAGCCAGTTCACGTGCCACGCCCAGCACACCGAGGCAGTCCGGCCGATTTGGCGTGAGCTCAAGATCAAATATCGCATCGCCAAGGTAATCCATTATTGGAGTGCCAACACTGGCGTCCTCGGGCAGCACGAGGATGCCCTCATGCTCTTCACTGATCCCGAGCTCTTTTTCGGAGCAGACCATGCCGTTGGAGACAACACCCCGAATCTTGGAGCGCTTCAACTTGGACACGCCGCCCTTATACGGGTCGGTGAGCATTGCGCCGATGCCGGCATAAACAATATTCTGGCCCTCGGCGACGTTTGGTGCGCCACAGACGACCTCCGCTGGCCCTTCCGGGTCACCGTAGTCGACGGTCACCAGCCGAAGCCTATCGGCATCGGGGTGTGGGTTCACGGCTTGAACGTGGCCGACGACGACCGGACCCCATTCGGCGCCAATCTGGTCGATCGATCCAACTTCAGTCCCTGCCATCGTCAGGCGGTGTGCCACCTCATCGAGTGGCTCGTTGATATCGACATATTCCTTCAGCCAGGAAACGGGAGCTTTCATGCGGACTCTCTGTGACTATTCATCTAGATAGAGGGGAGATTGTGGGAATCAAAATTGCGACAGGAACCGGAGGTCGCCGGCTGCGAACTGCCGAACGTCGTCGATACCGTGGCGAAGCATGGCGATGCGTTCCACGCCCATGCCGAACGCGAACCCGGAGTAGACCTCAGGGTCATAGCCAACGTTGCGGAGCACACTGGGGTGGACCATTCCAGCGCCCATGATCTCGATCCAGCCGGTGCCTTTGCAGAGCGAACAGCCCTTCCCATTGCACTTGAAGCAGTCGATAGCCATCTCCGCGCCCGGCTCAACAAACGGGAAAAAGTCGACCCTGAACCTGACCTTGCGGTCCGGCCCAAACAGACGACGAGCAAACTCGAAGAGCGTGCCCTTCATATCGGCAAACGTGATGCCTTTATCAACCGCCAGACCTTCGATCTGGAAGAAGTGCCACTCATGCGTAGCGTCCGTGGCCTCATATCGGAAACATCGCCCGGGAATGACTACACGAACTGGCGGGTCGGTCTTCTCCATGATGCGGGCCTGCATCGGTGACGTGTGCGTTCGGAGGAGCATGTCGCTGCGCTCTTCGCTACCGGGCTCTTGTAGCCAGAATGTGTCCCATTGGTCACGCGCAGGGTGGTCGGCGGGAATGTTGAGAGCGTCGAAGTTGTACTTCTCCCACTCAACCTCTGGTCCCTCGGCGATCTGAAACCCCATCGCACCAAATGCGTTCGTGATCTCGCGTATCGTTTGCGTTGTGGGGTGAAGCGCACCGCCGCTCCGACGACGACCGGGCAGCGTGACATCCAGTGCATCGGCGATCGCACCGGGGCCAGCCCTGAGCGCCTGCGTCTTCTCATCAAACGCCTCTTCAAGTGCGCCGCGCAGCTGGTTGGCTGATGCGCCAACGGTCTTCCGATCTTCATCGGGTAGTGAGGAGATGCTCCTCAACACATTGGTGAGATCTGATTTTCTGCCCAGATATGTGACGCGCCACTCGTCGAGGACTGCGTCGCTATCGGCGCCAGCCAGCGCGGCAAGCGCGGCCGCCCTGATCTCCTCCACCGAGGGTGGGGAGCCTGCGGTAGCCGATTCTGATGATTCCGTTCCTGAAGCCAAGATTCTCCAAACACAATTTGTTCCGCCTACTGCGACGGCAGTCAATTATATGTTGGATAACGCCCGTTGGCTCAGGCCCGGCTTAGACCCGGAAGCGTTTCCAGTCTCGCTCGAAGCGCTCTTTGGACTTCAGGCCGCGTGCTGTGGGGGCCGTAAGGCGCACTTCTGGCTTGGGCTCGGTCAAGAAATTACCGATCACCGATGCGGATGTATCGCCGCCAAATCCAATGAAGCAGTAGCCCTCTCCGGGGAACTCAACTGGCGCTGAATCGTTGATGGCAGCCGCAATGTTATGGCCAACGGTGTCACCCTCGGCCGACGCGAACACCCCGGCCTTCGGGACGCCCTTGCCATTGGCCATGGGAACTGCGTTCACATCGCCAATGGCGAATACGTCCTTCTCAGCCGTCTCCAGCGTTTGCGAGATCACCTTCACCCAGCCCGATGGGCCAATGAGCGAAGTATCTCGAACTAAAGTTGCCGGCTTGTGGATTGGAATAGTCACTGCAACGTCTACGTCTATCGATGAATCATCGGAATACGCGACCTCTCGGCCATCAGACCGCACGGAAGTCACTGCAGCTTCAGATTTCAGTTGAATACCTTTGCGATCAAACGCCCTCATGATCATGGCCATCGCGTCCGGGCCGGCCACCGGCATCGGTCCCGGTTCAGGAGTAGAGACCGAAATCTCAATGTCCTGACGGACTCCTTGCTTTCGGAAGAACCAGTCAAGGATCATCGCTGTCTCAAACGGCGCCGGCGGGCACTTGTACGGCGTTGCAGCAACGCCAATCGAGACGTGACCTCGCTTCATGCGGCTCAAGCGTCGTCGCAGGCGACGGGCTGATGCAATGTCGTAGAAAGAGTAGGCGTCACGCGCTCCGGGTGTTCCGTCCCAGTCGTACTCAGCTCCTGCAGCGATCACGAGATAGTCGTAGTCGATACCGCCGTCGCCGGTTTTGAGCGCGTGGTTGTTGAAATCGATTTCATCAACCTGGGCGTTGACGACGTTGATTCCGCGATTTCCAAGCACCCCCAAGGAGCGAGTAGTTCTCCGAGGATCACGTTCCCCTGCAATCAGCATGGGGTTCATGCCGCAGAGGTGAACTTCGCGGTTGCGGTCTACCAGCGTGACGGTGTGTTCAGAGCCCAGCATCGTGCGGGTTTTGATAGCAGCGGCGGCTCCACCGAAACCACCACCGATTACTACAACGTTTTTACCTGTCATGAAATTTGCGCCTCCTGATACGGCATAATCCAGTCCTATATTGACGCGTTGGCGCGGGCTGTGTGTGAGATTGTCATACTATTGAGTCCATAAATCATCTACATACAGCCCTATTATCGACGCCGTCAGGCAGAGTGACTATGTCCCCAAACCGCGATCTTCCGCTAATTCCAACCAGTGTTGTCGGCAGCCACGGCCTTCCTGGCTGGATGTATTCCGCCCTTGATCAGGTAGAAGAAGGCAGATTTGGCGCCACCGACGAACGCGAAATGTATGACGACGCCGTCAAGCTTGCTATTCAAGACCAGGAAAGCTCCGGCATCGACCTGATTACAGACGGTGAAATGCGCCGTTGGAAGTTTGTCCAGAGTTTCTACGACCGGATGGAAGGGCTCA
>CAUZJA010000232.1:0-4386 GCA_963579925.1 Dehalococcoidia bacterium
GCGAGCAGGGGAATCAGCGTCGGGGGTAGAAGAGGCTGGTGACCTTGAACAGATCAGGCTCCCGCTTGAGGCAGTCCAACACCAGCGAGTGGTCATCACCATATGGCTCGGGGTGGACCAGCACAGCACGGTCGATGCCCTCGGTCTTCATACGCTCCAGGTAATCGCCCAGGGGATCATCGAACCGCATCTCCGGCCGGGGCTTGTAGGAGGCCCGGGGGTGAAACGGATAAGTGTCCTCATCCGAACTGAAGATGTGCGTATTCCACTCGACGATCACGCGGTTGGCCTCCGGGCGTCGAGCAGTTTTGCCAACTCTATTCTGTTGGTTACAGGCAATTGGCAGACGTAGTTTTCGCAAACGTAGGCAGTGGGAACTCCGCCGATAAGTTCGCGATCTGCAAGGAGCGGCGTCGCAGGGGAGTCTTGCTTCTTGTCGGCCCCGGCGAGCACAACGTTTGGAATATAGCGATCATGAACCTCTTCCCAGAGCTCTTTTGTGGCCGGGGCCGAAGGGTCGCCAACGATCACGATTTCTGTTGTTTGGGTGGTGTTGAAGTCAACTGCTGACAGCCAATTTGGGACGCCAAGTGGTGCCTGTTTCATCAGGTCCGATGCCGACGCCAGAGACTTCTCTCCAATCTCACGATATGGGCCGGAATCGAGATAGGTCGCCAGCTTCAACAATGAGAGTGAAGCCACGGAGCCGCCACTGGGTGTTGCGTTGTCGAACAGGTCACGCGGGCGAACCAGCAACTCTTCGTGGTCGCTACCCGTATCGAAGAATGCGTTGGTTTCATCGTCCCAGAAGAGATCGATCATCCCGTCAGCTACCAATGCCGCCTCGCTCAGCCACTCTGATTCGAGTGTCGCTTGATAGAGCGAGAGCAGAGACTCAACCTGGAACGCATAGTCATCCAGATAGCCGTTGAGCTTTGCGCGTCCCCCG
This sequence comes from Dehalococcoidia bacterium, assembly GCA_963579925.1. Taxonomy (GTDB): domain Bacteria; phylum Chloroflexota; class Dehalococcoidia; order Lucifugimonadales; family Lucifugimonadaceae; genus UBA1151. Next base: position 950 of record CAUZJA010000232.1, read on the forward strand.
GTGGCGTCCGACTTCCACGTCCGCAGTATCCGGTCGCCATCGCGTAGCTGCGATCTCAAGAACTCGGCGTTCCTGCGTGCGATGTCTACATACTCCGCGCGATTAAGAATTGCGCCCGCAGCAGCGAACGCCTTCTGCATGAGCGCGTTCCAGCTTGTGATGATCTTGTCGTCCAGCCCCGGTTTGATGCGCGTTTCCCGGCGCTCAAACAGCAGTTTCTTTGCCTGCTGAACCTGCGCTTTCATTTCCGGGACAGACATACCCTGATCGGTAGCTACGTCATCATCATCGTTGGGTGCCCAGAGTATGTTCTTGCCTTCAAAGTTGCCCGTCTCACTCACGCTCCAGTAAGCAGCGGCAACGGTGCCGATTTCGGCGCCAAGCACTTCAGCGAATTCAAGCGGCTCCCAGACGAAGAACTTACCTTCAACGCCTTCAGAATCTGCGTCCTGTGCGGTATAAAAACCACCGGACTCATGCAGCAGTTCGCGGCGGACGTACTCAAGCGTCTCCTCCGCAACGTCACGGAAGAACGGGTCTTTGGTGACCTGATAAGCGTGCAGGTACAACGGCACCAGAAGTGCGTTGTCGTACAGCATCTTCTCGAAGTGCGGCACCAGCCACACTTCGTCCACGGAGTAGCGATGGAACCCGCCACCGACCTGGTCATACATTCCACCGCGTGCCATAGCGGTAAGCGTGGTTGTCACGACTTCGAGAATCTGCTCATTTCCGGAGTCGTGCCATGCCCGGAGTAAGTATTCGTAGATCAGGGGTTGGGGGAACTTGGGAGCGCCGCCAATTCCACCGTTTTCGTAGTCGAATCGTTCAAGAACCGATTCAATCTCCGTGAACACCATCTCGCGGCCAACAGTTGCCGCCGACTGCCCGGCGTTGTTGTGCGCAGCAAGATGGGCTAGCACTCTTGAAGACGCGTCCAGAACATCGCCTTTGCGATCTCGGTAGGCGTCTGAGAGCGACTCCAGCAGTTGCCGGAATGAAGGCATGCCCTGTCGTGGCATCGGCGGGTAATAAGTACCTGTGTAGAACGGCTTCTTATCCGGTGTCATGAACACAGACATTGGCCACCCACCACCGCCGGTCATCGCCTGCGTGGCGGCCATGTAGATAGAGTCGACATCAGGCCGTTCTTCACGATCTACTTTGACGTTGATGAAGTCACGATTCATCTGGGCGGCGATGTCTTCATCTTCGAACGACTCATGAGCCATCACATGGCACCAGTGGCACGCGGAGTAGCCAATGCTCAGAAAGATGGGCTTATCCTGCTCCCGGGCGAGCTCGAATGCCTCTTCGCCCCATGGGAACCAATCGACCGGATTGTCCTTGTGCTGGAGCAGGTATGGACTGGATTCGTTGGCAAGTCTGTTAGGAATCTGGAAGGCCTTTCAGTTCAAGGGTTGTCACTGCACCTGAGTCCGTGTCCACAATTCGGATTGCGTGATTATTAGTATCAGCGACGTACAGCTTGTCGTTGTGCCATGCGATGCCCGCTGGCTCATCGAACTCTGCTTCCGACGCGTCGCCATCGATCAAACCTCGTTTTCCAGAGCCGGAAAGTGTTGTCACTGTGGCGTCCGATAGCGAGATCACTTTGATCTTATGGTTGTACGTGTCGGTAATAAATAGCCGCTCACCGTCGGATGTGATTCCCTGCACGTGCTGAAGCTGAGCAGTTCCAAACGGTCCGTCTTCGTCCCCGAAGTCAAACAATCCGGTTCCGATCAGCGTCTTCACCTCGCCATTTTCGGCTGTGATCCGTTCGACGGCTCGGACTGAACTCGTTTCGCTGTCGGCGAAGATAAGGGCATCTCCGAGCAGCGTGATTCCATAAGTTTGTGCGAGTCGCGCGGCCATTCGTGGGCCGTCCACTATGTCCTCGCCGCCGTCACCGGCGTATGGCGTCACCTGGTTGGTAGCCAGATCGTACGACCACATCTGATGGAACCCTGCCATCGCGATGTAGAGCGTCTCATCCGCCACAGCAATGTCATACGGCGAATTGATCGGCACACTGAGCCCGTCGCCGCCCTCATGTCGATACAGTGACTGCTCACCGGTGCCAGCAATCGTTTCGACTGTCTGTCCTGCGAGATCAATCCGGCGTATGGCGTGGCTTTCGGCGTCGGCGACGTATAACGAGTCGCCATTGAAAACCATGCCCTGCGGCTGGTTGAACGTGGCGTCCTGATACGACCCATCCGACATACCGGGCTCACCTGAGCCAATGATCTGCTCAACGTTTCCTACTTCATCAATCATCAGAACCCGGTTGTGGCCTGAATCTGCAATTGCGAGTCGTCCCGTTGCAGGATCCGCATCAATCTTGCCGGGGAACGACAGCGGCCTCTTCAGCGCCGCTTCGATTTCGAGTTGATAGGGCAGGGGAGTCTCTACAAGCTCATTGGTTGCTCTAAATGCCGCGCCCATCTCGCTCAAGACCTGGTCAATCTGCTCCAGTTCAAACTCGCCCTCATGCTTCCCGATGACTTTGCCGCTGGGGTTTATGAACATCAAGGACGGCCATGCCCGCACGGCATACTGCTGCCAGATGCTGAATGAAACGTCATTCACCACCGGATGCTCAATGCCGTACCTGAGAATGGCGTTGCGAATGTTGTCCGTCTCCTTCTCATTAGGGAACTTGGAGGAGTGGACGCCAACTACAACCAGCCAGTCCCGATACTTACGTTCCAGCTTCCGCAACTGCGGAAGTATGTGCATGCAGTTGATTCAACAATAGGTCCAGAAGTCGAGAATCACGACCTTCCCGGCCAGATCGCTCATCGCCAGCGGATGGTCGATGTTGAGCCAGTCGAGTCCCGCGGGGAACTCCGGAGCATTTACTTTGCCTGCGTAACTGGTCAACGTAACTCCTCAGGATTCATGAGCGATCTGCAACTAGTCTGGCTGATTGTTTGGACTGGGTTTCTAGTACTTGTCTGGCGTGAGAAGCTCTTCGAACTCGATCCAATTGCGTACGGTCACTTCTCGCAATTCTGAACTGAATTCGCTGGTGTCCGGACTCTCGTTCCCGCCCCGATAGGGTGATTCGATCGTCTCTGCTGTCCAGCGCATGTAGACCCGGTTTACTTCGCTGGGGAGCGTGCCCCCATTGAACGACACTTTGGGCTGGTCCCGTTGTCCTGCCGCTTCGTATGCATCGCATATTTTGGCAGCGAGAGTGGCGGCGAGTTTTGCCTGGCCGGGTTTGGTTTCATAGGTGCGCGTGATGACGTACATGTATCTCTCTTGATTGTTGATTGCTATTTGAATTCTTGTGGGACGGGCCGATTGGCCTTCGCCTCGTTGACCGCCTCGAAGAACGTGTTCGAGTAAGTCGAAATCATAGTCGGGACGTGCGTGTAGTGATAGAGGATGCCCTGTTTAATGTTGTCACCTGTTTCCGCGGGACC